>CALJUK010000324.1 GCA_937975745.1 uncultured Planctomycetaceae bacterium
CGATGTCATACAAAAATATCCCCAGCACTCAAAGAGTATTGTCCACACCGCCTAGAGCGCGCTGCGGCCCTGCAGGCCACGGGAACGGATCATGCCCGGCCTGAGCCTGCGGACGGCGCGCAGCGCATACAACAGCGCGCAGCAAGCGGAACGGGGCCAGACGGTGCGAAGGGCTGCGAAAGCGGAGACAGCAGCCCGGCCGAATCGCCAGAACGTAACATCCTGACGTTGGCGAGTTTACGCGAGCCCGTGCGGAGCAATGCGACGGGGGGAGAAAAGAGGCGCCGCCCGGATTCGAACCGGGGATGGCGGATTTGCAATCCGACGACAGCGGCCGAATGCCTAGCGGAAAACGCGGATTCTGAAGACGGCGCAGCAAATACGACAGCAACCAATCCGCCGGACGCCGAATTCCCGCCCGATCTGCAGGCCATCATCTCCACATGGCCGACCCTCCCTGACTCCATCAAAGCCAGCGTCCTGTCTCTCGTCCGAGGGGAGGGCCGCTAATGCTCGCTGTGCGATCATTCCCGGCTATCGGGACGGCTGGCAGCAATGACTTCAACTGCCGGCATCCGCACGCTGGCAATGTTGCCAGCAAAGCAAGGTTCAACCTGATGTGGGCAAATCTGCCCACATCAGGTGATGGCAAGTCGAATCCCAGCGATGGCACCGCACACAAGAGGGCCGGCAAACCGTTGCCAGCCTGCATGCCTCGTTTCCCGTTCGGTTTGGTCTGCAAAGCCTTACGTCGACCGCTGGCAATGTTGCCAGCGAGTTACCGGACACACCGGGCGAGAGCCGGTCCTGCGACTGCTGTGCTAACTCGCAGACCGGCTTGCGTTATCCGCTGTGTTAATTTGGGAAATCCGCAGCAATGTCATGTGGGACATTAACTAACCCCTGGATTCGACCCGTTGGGAAGCCTGGATCACAACCACGGCGATTGTCCCAGCCGTTCAGACGTCAGGTGACGCTCGTGACAATGCATCTCGACGTCCCCATCGCAGGCAATGCATGCCGTCCCTTTCCCATTTTAACACAGTGTTTCGCCAAGCCGTCGCTATCTCTTCAGCCCATTCCAGCTGTCTCCACGTAATGCTTACCCGCTATCTCGAAAGGCTCTCAGCTTATGTCAGTCCCATGGTCTTCAATCTTCAGTGATGTTGGTGTGCTTGTCCGGCTGTCCGATGAAATGGGGACTCTGTCCGGTACGTTGTCGGCCGACAAGGAAGCCATCAGAGATGCCTTTGCTGATGACGACATGAACCATGTTCTCGATCAGCCCGGCCTGAAGACTCTCCATCTGTCCTACAAGCCCATGCAGACGGCCGTCAGGACTCTCCGGTCGGACTTCGCTGATCTCGTCCTACGAAGGCTCTACGAGCCCGCCAATGGCCTCCACATAGCTTCCCGGTCACCGGACGAGGTATTCCGAGAACTGGTCCACGCGATGCGGGAGGACTCTCAGACGGTCAATGCGTCGGTCGTGACGCTCGGAACTCCAACTGCTTACCCACAGAACAAAGGCACTGCCCTCCCGGTCATTTCGAAAGTCTTAGATGGAGTGAGCAGCCCAGGCGCCGGATTCAGCGAGTTGCGGTACTACAGCGGCCTCGATTCCGAGTTGGTCCTCAACGAACGCTGTGCCATCCGTTGCGTCGAAGGACGCGAGAAGGGCCACGCTCGCGGAGCCGAGAAGTTCGAAATCAATGGCTGGATCGACAATGGGAAATGGTCACCCCAAGGTGAGGGGAGCGGCATCACGACCATCTACGGAATGATGAAGACCAACCTGTCCAGCAATCCATTTCTGAACGACTACGAGGACGAGATCTTCCCCGACAATTGGGACATCGTCTCCGGTGGCGCCAACGTCAACGGCAGCACATACGATCTGGCGGAAGCCTACATCGGCGGGAAGTACCTGATCTACTCCCCGGACGAAGCCGGTCCCGAGTTCGAGATGACCCAGACCATCCCGCCAATCGAGATGGTCTCTGGCAAGAAGTACGTCCTGGCTCTCGCCTATCGGCAGAGTGCCGGCAGCCCCGCCTCCGGTTCGATCGTGTGCGAGATGAAGGGAACCGGGTACACGGCCGGCAGTGGCGAGAAAGTCACGATCCCCTACACGGAATGGACCACGGATTGGCAGGTGGCGACAGGGGAGTTCATTTGCCCCAACCTGATGAAGTCTGACTGGAGAATCAGCGTCCACGTCGACTCCGCCGACACCAGCAATGCCCACAACATCCAGTTCGGCATGGTGTTGCTTGGTACGGCCTATTGGCACGGCGGCTTCTCTGTCGTGATTCCCCCAGGGAGCGAACCCACCGTCAAGAGCGATGCCTGGCGGTTCGACAACAGCAACTCCGAGGGAGTGGTCCAGAAATACTTCCGCCGGCTGGGTGTTCAACTCCCATCCGACAACACTGGCAATGACGAACTGGCCAGTTGAAGTCCGCGCAGATTTGCGCCAGCAACGAAAAGGCCAACTGGCCAAGAACCACCGAGGAGAACGAGATGACGATTCACATTCACATCGACGGCGACGAACTGCAAGAACTCGTCACGAGGATCGTTCACGAGGTTGTCAACAAGATTCGACTGCCGCTCCGGTACAAGCATCGCGAAGCGGCCGAAATGCTCGGCCTGAACGAGAAGCAGCTCCACGACGAGCGGAAGCGGGGTCGCATTCGCGGCTATCTCGGAATTCGCGACATGTGGTTCTACAAGCTCGAAGACGTCCAAGCATACGCAGAACGCAACCCGTCCAAGTAGTCGAGTACGCAGAGATTGCAGAATCGCTCCCTCTCGGTTGTCGGATTGGCCAGTTCGTCTCCTGGCGACCGGACGAGAACCTCTCCGCTGGCATTTGGTTGGCGCGAAGTGGCCATTACGAACAGTCCAAAAAGCACCGTCAAAGACACGACGATTAGCATCATGCCGAGCGTATGGTATGGCACCGTTTCTATGGCAGCAGACGCAGTTGGCACTGGTGCAGGATTCTCGGGATTCTTCGGCTTCGGCGCAGGCTTCGGCTTCGGTCTGGGTTCAATCAATCGCCAGGCGTCACACAGTTTCTTCGCGAACAACTCGCAGTGATAGTCACTCCGGAAACTGACTTCGACTGTCAAGGGCTGGGAGAGAATCTCTTCAGGATCCCACGCGATAATCTGCAACCGATCTGGCTTGACGAATGGACGGTTGGGGTCGAGGAAATAGAAGTCCTTCTTGCCTGGCAAGATCCAGTCGCGGCGAGTTGCCCTCACTCTTATCAGTTGAAGAATCGGATACGTTTCAACTTCGTCCAGTTCTCCGTCAGAGTGCGTCACCAGAACAAGCCGATCTTCCGTGAATTGGAGAGCACACGGCCTGCCGCGGAATTCGAAACGAGATAGCTTCCGCAGCCGGGGGTCGTCACCACAATACCGGCAGTTCACATCCTGATGGATGAAATCGGTGTCACCCGCCTCGTCCGATTCGTCAAAGGGCTCCGACGAGCCTTCCCGTTCAAAGTGGGAGGCTTCTTGGATCGCCGAGAACGCTTCGTTGATCCGTTTCAGCTTGGCTTCCGCGTGCGACTTCATCTCGGGATCAGAGAATCTGTCAGGATGCCAGACGATGCACAATCGGCGGTAAGCCTTCTTCGTCTCTTCGAGCGAAGATCCTTCTGGAATCTCCAACACCGCAAAGGCATCCCTGAGATTCATAGGCACCACTCCTGCCAGACTTCGCCAGCCAGCGACTCTTTATAGGTCCACGATCGGAACCTCTCGACACAACAAATCCACTTGCATTCCCGGCCCGAATTGGCTCAACTAAGATCGCGGACGCCGTGGTAGCAGCCAACGGCGCCCGCTAACCACGACACCCTTGGATAAGAAGGGCAATCAATGGCTTCCGGCCATGCTATCGGGCATTGCGCCCAAAGTCACGCAGCGTCGTTCACTCTCACTGCGGACTTTCTCCCCAACGCTCAACACTGCGCCAGGAGTACGCGCGGTGTCCAAGGTTCTGCCCTATCGGGGCGTCGTGGTGCGGGGAGCGGCCGGTTCACTCGGCGTGGACCGGTCTCCCCCGTTTCACCACCGGCAGCGGATGGACTGCTGCCGGCTTCTTACCTGGCTGCCACCGAAGGAGCGACCCAATGCAGAACGATTTCACCACAGGCCCCCAGGAGCCCCAGGACGATCACCAAGCCGCAGACGCCACGTACCCAGCCGATTGCAGCGTCACTGCATTGCAGGACCAGCCAGAGGCCCGCACTCGAAAACTTCCGGCCCCAAGAATGCCAAAGCTGGCAGAGGCATTTCGTGGTGGCATCAATCCCGAATACTTCTACACGCTACACGAGTTCGCACGTATCCTTTGTGTCGCGCGGAACAGAACAGAGCAACTCCGCCGCACCCTTCTGGAAGACCACCGCAGCGACGTCGCCCACATTGGCTGCTCTGTAATCTTTCAGGGCCGTTTAGGCGTCACAGTCCTCAAAGATCTCGACATGCAGTGACAGCGAGGCTGCAGACCGGATGTGCTCGCAATCTGAGATGGTGGACGAAGCCTGATGGAAAACGTGGCTGCACTACGCCTACCGGCTGGCATTGCCCCCCGGTCGGTCAATGTTCTCTCTGGCGCCGGTTGCTGAGGTGGTGCTCGGCGACCTGAGCGACGGCAATTCACCTGCGGGAGTCTGCCGGCCGAGGTACGGCGGCTGGCAGCTCCCGTGGGCTGAATGCTGGCTGGTTCGATTCCCTGCGGTCGGGCGGGGGCACTCGGGGCGCGAGGCCCGCTACTTCCGATCTGCACATTTCCGGGCCATTGGAACTGCGAGCATCGACCAAGACAGCCGCTGGCAATGTTGCCAGCGAAGGTTCGCCGTGCAGACGGCGCCGAACCGTGGTAAGATTCACCGCCACGCGGCTAGGCTGATCCCCGAACGTCGTGCCTCCGAACACGGCTGCCGCGTTCTCTTTCAATTCGGAGTCTCCTTTCCACGTATCGGAGCGTGGCATGTCTGAAGCTTGGGATCGTTTTAAGCAGGTCGCGGACCGGACACGGCCTAGCGACTACGAAGGCACCTATCCTGATTTGATCTCCCGATTAGACCCAGACGGCAAAGTATCGACGCCGTTGACACCCGTGCCACAGTGGCTTGGGAGATTCTACTCAATCTCTTATCCGAAGAAGCTCGATCTCCTCTCGCTGCACCAATGGTTTCACCACGAAATCTGTTCGCTGCACGACTTGATGCTGTTCTACATTGGGCCTAACGGTCACCAGGAGTCTGATCCGCATGATCTTCGCAGTCACATCCGGGATGCGGTCCGCCTTGCTGATCTAGTGGCCCCATATTGCGGACAGGATCTCCCAGACAACTTGCGTCAACGGGGAAACGCATTTCTACCTGGTGACTTCAAGTTCGCGATTGACACCCTAGACGAGATTCGGCAGTGGATCGACGACAACTGGTATGAGGCGACGATCTCTGACGACGCCGCGCCTCAAACCGACCAAGAGATTCCGCCCACCGACGAAGCCGCTGGGGGTGAACTGGTCGCCACGAGTACAAGCGGGCGGGTTGAGCTCTACCGTTTGTCCGACGAGCCAGTGGCTATCGTTGATGGCAAAGAGAAAGTCTCGATCACGGCGCCACGGTACAAGGCCGTCAAGGAACTTCTTCGCGCCGGTGAAACAGGCTTGAGTCTCTGTGAACTTAAATCGAAATGCGACGGCGACCCGCTCTATGCTCTCCGCAGGCTGAGGGATTCTGACGAAGACTGGGCCAGGGTTATCATGATGGCTGGATCAGCTGGGAATGGTTATCGCATTCGATGACTGCGCACCTTTGCCAAGTATTTCATACAAGTTCAAACAGGTTAACATTCCTTTGCTGCGCTATAATCATCTTCAGCGGCATCCGTTTGCCTTTACTTGGAGATGACTATGAGCGAGTTGCTGAATGCGAAGGAATTGGCCGAACGACTTCGGGTGAAGCCAGCAACGGTCCTCGGGTGGCACCGTCGCGGCTGGATCCCCGGTTTACGGGCCGGACGGCGCCCCATCCTCTTTGACGTCCAGGCGGTTGAGAGTGCCCTCCGCGAGCGTGCGTCCGTCAAAGGGGGGAAGAAATGACGAACAGCCTCCCTGCGACCGCACAGAAGCTTCTGAAGCCCGCTGATGCGTCGGCCTATCTGGCGATTTCGCCAAGAAAGCTGTGGTCCATCAAGAGCACAGGGGATCTACCTCACATCCGAATCGGGACCGCAGTCAGGTATTCGGTCGATGACTTGGATGATTGGATTGAGCGACAGCGCCAAGGGGGACACGCATGAGCATCGCCACGTGCGAACCTTGCTCGGCGTGGAACAACCACGACCAACCCAACGTCGGCGAGGACGAGGAACCTTCTCATCCCTGTAGCGATTTGGTTACCAGCTACGATTCAACTGGATCGCGCCAGATCATCATCGAAGGTCGTGTCATTGGCAACTGCCGAAGCAAGGCCGACTCGGGCGGCGGAACCGTTCTCGTTCCAACGCCGATCGGCGAAATCCTGCAACAGATCACAGAGGTTACCAACGGCTGGCCATGTCGAATCGGGAATCTCCTTTTCGTTGACGATTCGGGCATCAGCTATTTTGAAAAGCAGCCTTCTCTATTCGGTTGGCTCGGCCGATCAACCGGAAAGCCACCGCGATTTGCCAACCGTCCCGGCTTCCACACAAAGGGAGAAGTCTTCGCCGAGCTGCAGCGAACTGCGACCAACTACCAAGCAGTTGAGACCTTCCCACACGAGCCCTTGATGCCCGACCACTACTACGGGTGCTGCCTCCCAGATCCCGGCGACGGATCGACTCTGGCGAAACTCCTAGACTTCTTCTCGCCGGAAACTGAGATTGATCGTCACCTAATTGCAGCCTTGTTTGCGACTCCGTTGTGGGGAGGACCTCCAGGCTGTCGGCCGGTATTCTGCATCGTCGCAGATAGTGGTCGAGGAAGTGGAAAGACTTCTTGCGCCAATGCTGTTGCACGCCTCTACGGTGGATCAGTCGATGTGAGCAGGGGAGAGAGTTTCGATCAGATCAAGAAGCGGCTGTTGACCCCAGCGGCCCTCTCGATGCGAGTATTGAGCTTGGACAATCTCAAGGTGTCCAATTTCTCTTGGGCCGAACTGGAGTCGATGGTCACAAGTCCGACTATCAGCGGCAATCGCAACTACTGCGGGAATGCCGATCGGCCCAACACACTTACAGCAACGATCACTCAAAACACTGCGAGCATGGGCCGCGACATGGCCCAACGCTGTATCATCATCAAGCTGACACGACCAAGACGATCGGGCGACTGGAAGGAACGGCTCGACAACTTCATCGACAATAACCGCGAACAGATCTTTGGAGATCTGATCGGACTGCTGAGATCCGAAACACACCATTTGGTCGATTTCACGCGCTGGTCAACTTGGGAACGGGCTGTCCTGCAGCGGTTTCCGACTCCTACCGACATCCAGCGTGTCATTGTCGAACGTCAGTCAGAGATAGACTGTGAGGGTGAAGAGAACGATCTGATCTCAGAATGCTTTGAGCGGCATCTGCTGGAAGTATTTGCAGATTGCGATCGCAGACGGATTCACGTTCCGTCTTCACTTGCGGCCACTTGGCTCAACGAAGCGACAGGTGAGAACCACGGTCAAACGAAGGCGACGCAGGAATTGAAGCAACGCATCAAGACCAATGAGCTTCGCCAGTTGGCGGAAAACCCATGCAACACTTACGGTCGAGGCTTTGTTTGGACTGGGAAGGATGCCAGCCCATCTGAGAAGGTCACGACCGACCTACGAGAGCGACTGAACAACCCGAATCGGCCAAGGCAATAGCCGGTCTAGGACAGTTAGGGCACGCGTAGGACAGTTCTTGAAGCATTCGGTCCGATCATAACACGAAAACTGCAAACAACTTTTGCCGTTGATAGGACAGTTAGGACACTTAGGACACTTCGTTAAAAAAGTAGATAGCAAAGAA
>CALJUK010000325.1 GCA_937975745.1 uncultured Planctomycetaceae bacterium
CGCAGATTCGATTCACCAACCGCGCGATCTCACCAACCGCGCGATCTCACCAACCGTAGTAGCCGAATCCGAAGCCCGGGGTCCGAATCGTGATACCACTCCCGTAGCCGTAGTAACCAGCGCGACCGAAGGAGTTGTAGCCACGACCATAGTACCCGCGGTCGTAGCCACGACCGTAGCCACGATAGTGCGGTTGAAATCTACCATAGCCGTAACCACGGGAAAAACCGCGGTCGTAGCCACGCGAATAGCTCGGACCACACCCTCTGCGGCCGCCATGACGATGCGATGCTTCGGCAGTTGCGGGGGGGAGCACCAACAGGGACAATCCGCCGACCGCAGCCAACGCTAACAAGGTGCGTTTCAACATTGCTCTACTCCTTCAATCGTTGCGCGATGCGCGGCTTCCAGTCGCTTCATGCGTGGTGGAAGTCATTCAGTTTCGTTCGTCGCCAACTTCCAGTTGTGCGAGCAGACTCTATCGGTCTCTGTCTCGCATTATCGATGCCGAACAACGGCACTGAAACAACACAAAACGCCATAACTATCTATCAAACTAATACTTACAGTTCTAGATCCGATAGTGACTTGCAAGAACATTTCTTCTCAATGTGTCGCAACTCCGCGAATCGCGCCATCAATTCGACAACAATCGTCCTGGTCGAACAGCAGAAGCGACCGACGACATGCAGGCCTCTGCATTCCTGATGACCGTGCTGGCAACTGGCCAGGTTTCGAATTGGTCGGAAGATCATGGCCCCGGTCACTTCGGCCCACGGGCATCGGGCTCTACAATGCGGTTTGCACGATTGCCCTCACACACCGGCCTTTGCTTTCACCCAACCCCTCGGTACTTGCATCAGACTGGCAGGACGCATGGCAAGCGACGTCTACAGTCCGGGACTCTTTGGAGTTGTCGCCGGCGAAACCGGTGTCTCGTCGCTGGGAGGAGGCCTACGTCTGCGCGGCTACGCGATCGAGGAACTGGCGGAGAACGCCAGTTTCATGGAGGTTGCCTATCTGCTGCTCCACGAAGAATTGCCCACTTCCGAGGAACTGGCCGACTTCCTGTCCATTCTGATTGAGGCGGAAGAACTTCCCCCGCTGGTCTCTGAACTGCTGGAACGCTTGCCGTTGCATGTGGATCTGATGGAGATTCTGCGGAGCGGTGTCAGCCTAATCGGCCACTTCGATCTGCATGCCGATGGCGACGACGCCGGCGCACACGTCGTCAAAACACAGAGATTGCTGGCTGTTCTTCCGCTGCTGATCTCGTATCGCTGGCGTTTGGCGAACGGATTGAGCCGCGTACAAAGCGACCCTCAACTCGGTTTTGCGGCAAACCTGTTTCGTCTGATTCACAATCGAGAACCGAGCGAACTTGAGGATCGCGCGCTCGACGTGACATTGACACTCCACGCCGAACACGAACTGACGCCTTCGACGTTTGCGGCCCGAGTCGTCGCCTCCACCGCAACGGACTACTATTCGGCGATCACCGCGGCCATTGGCGCCGCAAAAGGCGCGTTTCATGGGGCACCCAATCCGGAAGTGATCCAGACGATTCAGCGGGCGGGTGATCCGGAATCGGCTCGGAAGTGGGTCCTGGAGGCTCTCCGCAGCGGACAGCGAATCATGGGATTCGGACGCCGCGTCCAGAAATCGCCCGACTCGCGGGCCGAGGTTCTGACTCCCCTCTGTCGGCAACTGGCGGTGGCGCGAGGGCTCGAACAGTTTGAAGCCACGGCGTTGGCCATCGAGCTCACGTTGTCCGAGGAGCTGGGGATTCTACCGAATCTGATTTGGCCCGCGTCGCGCGTATTCCATTACCTGCAGTTCCAGCCGGAACTCTACCGGCCTCTGTTCTTGGTCCGCCGGGTCACGGGTTGGTCGGCTCATATTATCGAGCAGTTGGAAAACAACCATGTTTTCCGCCCACGAGCCCGGTACATCGGGATGAGCCAGCGGCAAGTCTCTCGCAACCGCAGGTAAAACAGATCGGCCGGTCACTTCAAACGCCGCCCAGTCGAATCAGCCAAACAGACTGCGGATTGGCGCCCCGCCATCGACGATTGGAATTGGACGGTCGAGCGCGTCGGGCAATGCCAAGCCCGGATCGACTCCCAGAGCCCAGTAAATCGTGGCAGCCAAGTCTTCGGGAGTGACGGGCGCATCGACGACGTCCGACGCTTTCTCATCGGAAAGACCGTAGGTCGTGCCTCCCTGAATTCCCGCCCCGGCCAGTACGGCAGGGAACAACGTGCTCCAATGTCCGCGGCCCCAGGTTTTGTTGGGAATCGGTGTCCGGCCCATTTCCCCCATCGCCACAACCAGCGTTTCGTCCAGCAATCCACGGTCATCGAGATCGCGGAGCAGCGCTGAGGCGGCCTGGTCAAACGTCGGCAGGAGATGATGCTTCACATCGTCGCTGTTTCGATGCGAGTCCCAACTGTAGCCGTCACAGCAGTCATAATGGACCGTGACAAACCGCACGCCAGCCTCGACCAGGCGCCGTGCCATCAGACATGACTGCCCGAACAAATGCCGCCCGTAGTCATCACGTGTCTGTTCCGATTCCAGTCCCAAATTCAATGCGCGGCGGGTGTTATCCGAGGTAATCAGCGCCAGGGCTCGCTTACGGAACCGTTCGTACGTGTCGCCGTCGAGGTCCGGGAGACGATTCTGCAGCAGTTCGAAGTGGTCCAGCAGCGAGACGCGGCGGTGAATGGCCGACAGGGGGACTTCCGGCGCCAGGCCCGCGATTTGGAATGTCAGTTCCGAGTCTTCACAATCGCGCCAGTAAGGATTGTCCGTGCCCGACTTCTTTTCAATCCGTGTCGTCAAGGGGTTGTACGCCTGCCCCAGCCAGCCCGCGTATTCTCCCGGCCGAACGTACTGACCGTTGTCCTGCAGCCGGCCTAGCCGATTGGGAAGCACGGCATAGCTGGGAAAATCCCTTTCCAGCCCGCCCGGTGACTGCTGCGTGAGATACTCCACAACAGATCCCATGGACGGCCAGTCCTGGGGAGTGGCGCTAAAGCCGCCGCCGACCTTGATGTGCCAGCGATGTCCGGTCTGAATGTAGTGGCCGCCCCCGCTGTGATCGTTGAAATTATGAGTCATCGTCCGCACGGCAGCGAACTTGTCAGAGTTCAATGCCAAGCCCGGCAGATGTTCGGATATCAGCAGCCCCGGCGTCCGCGAATCGATCGGCTGGAACGGCCCGCGAATGTCTGAAGGAGCGTCCGGCTTCAGATCGAATGTTTCGAGTTGGCTCGGACCGCCGAACAGAAACAGAAAGATGACCGACTTGGCCCGCCCGCCACGGAACGGATCGCCCGCTTCTTCGGCAGCCAGCAGACGGGGCAGCGACAGTCCCAGTAGACCGGTTCCGCCAGCCGCCAGAATCTCACGCCGGGAGAACCCATCGCACGACATGCGCGGCTGACTGAGAATCGAGAGCATCGTTTCACCTCGAAGCGGAGAGTCCTGCCTGCCAGAAAACGATCGCCGTGCGCACCGCGTCTAACAGATCAATGTATCGACATAAGTCTACCCGAAACCGCATCCCAACCTCAACGACAATTCGCCCCTCGTCCGAGCCGTCTTGCCGTCAATCCGGTCTTCTGCTAGAAACCGGCCCCCATCTCTGTGCCGATTTCGTCGTGCGAATCATGTTTCCGGCTACGATCTCAGCATCCCTGCGTGACATATCGGATGTTCCGGCGGAAGGATCCGTCATCGTTCAACGACTCGGAGGGGTCTCGTGTCTCCATCGTCCACCACGATTCCGGTTGCCTTTGTGAACCGCCTCGCCGGCAAAAACGGACCACTTCTGCTGGTTTGCGTTCCGGTCCTGCTGGCGGTCGTCTTTCACGGTCTGGGATCCCGCCAGCGGGAACTAACGACACGCCGCGAACAACCTTCCCTCGTCTTCAACCAGTATCTCGTCAATCTGGGAACCGTTCCCCCGGACGAGTATGTCCATGCCCGATTCGTATTTCAAAACAAAGGGACTCGGCCCGTGACGGTCTCGGACCTCAAGCCGAGTTGCGGCTGCCTGAACCCGAGGCTGGAAAAGCGAATCTACGAACCGGGCGAGTCCGGAGAATTCTTCGTACGCGTCTCCACCGCTAACGAACAGCCGGGGCCACAAGAGTACTTTGTCGATGTGAACTACAACGACGGCCAGCCCCGTACAACGCGAACCACGTTTAAGGTCACACTGCCGAAGTTGAGCGTCACAGTCGCTCCGAAAGCGATCATCTTCTATCAACTCAGCGAGGGGGAGACGACCCGCGAAGTGGTCGTGACCGACCGGCGGAATCGGACGCTGACGCCACTCGACGTCGGGTGCGAGCCGATGCTGGCCAAAGCCAAGATTTCCGACATCAATGATCTGGGAGACGGACGGCGGGAAATCCGCTTGAAAGTCACGGTCTCGGGGAAAGCGGCCCCGGGTCGGCAGCACGCAATGATCACCATGACGACAGACGACCCCGTCTTTCCGGTGATTCGCGTTCCGGTCATCATCGAGGGTGCGTCGTCCACTCCACTGGCTAAGGCCGGCAACGTCGACCGTCCGTCGGACGAAGCCTCCCGGCAGTAAACGAGACGTGGACGCGGTGCGGTTGCGGGAGCTTGCCCCAGAGCGCTATCATTCGGGGAGAGCCATCCTGCCCACTGACACTCTTTGCTCCCAGATCAATCGGAAAGTGCCCGCCGACATGACGCCTAACCGTGACCGAAGCCGCTCCGACTTCCATCGCGCCTGCCAGTCCATTCCCGGTGGTGTAAACAGCCCGGCGCGTGCCTTTGGGGCAGTCGGCGGCGAGCCGCTGTTCATCGAGCGAGGAGCGGGCCAATACTTATATGACGTCGACGGAAATCAACTGCTCGATTACGTCGGCTCGTGGGGGCCACTGATCCTGGGTCACGGCCACCCGGCTGTTCTCGAAGCGGTCACCCGGGCGCTGCCCCTCGGAACAAGTTTCGGAGCCCCGACGGAGATTGAACCCGAACTGGCAGAACTGATCATCCAGGCCGTGCCATCCATCGAGCAAGTCCGGATGGTCAGCTCTGGAACAGAAGCCACTATGAGTGCCGTTCGGCTTTCACGCGGCTTCACCGGTCGTGATCTTGTCGTCAAGTTTACCGGCTGCTACCACGGCCACGTGGACAGCTTGCTGGTTCAAGCCGGCAGTGGAGCCCTCACACTGGGAGTTCCCTCCAGCCCGGGTGTGCCCCGCGGCTGCACGGCAGACACGTTGGCCTTGGAGTACAACGACTGTGAG
>CALJUK010000326.1 GCA_937975745.1 uncultured Planctomycetaceae bacterium
AAAGTTGTCCGCTTCTCTGCTGAGCGTCACTTGCAGGTCGTCACTTCGTCTCTTCAATTCGTCAGCACCGTGTGCTGCGACAGCGAAGTCATCAATAAAGCGGAGCATCTTTCGGCATTGCCCGATGGAGAACCTTAGAGTGTATTCATATTCGTAATACTCCGGACGGTAGCCGCGATAGGAGTCTAACCACACATCTTCGTACTCGACGACTATTTTGCCCCTCCCATCAGATCGCTCGAAGTCAACTTCTTTCGTCGTGTTGGTCGGCCGAACGTGACTCTCTCCGATCTTTAGAGCGAAAACGTCTCGCCTTCGTCCGGAATGCTCTTCGAACCGAAGCTCACCGCGAGCAAAAGTGTAAGTGAAGCGTCGATAACCATTGTCGCTCGGTTTTTTTCTGCGGAGATAGATTCCCATGAGGATGTCGGTGTCCAGTGCATTCTCCTTTCCATCCGCACTTGTCAGGGCATCGTTACTCGCATTGCTCGACTTCTCATTCGAGTCCGTCGCTGGGTGATCGACGCCTTGAGAATAAACTTCACTGCACCCCAGCGCTCCCATTGTGAGGGCGACAGCGATCGCAAATCGACAAGTCTGGTCAAGGTGACAACGCATTGGTATCTCCGTTGTAGATGAAGGGTAATTGGAGGTGAGGTGCTTCAGGTTGGTGCCGAAAGAGCAGCCTCGTATGCTCGTTTCAAGTGTTCGACCTGCTGGATCAGCCGCCCGGCATTCGTGGTAGCTGCCAGCGGGCTGTGCTCGAAATCGGGTGGGACTCGCTTTACGGATGTTCGTCGTTCGGCTATCAGCGTGGCCAATTCTTGATCGTCGACAATCACCTCATCGCCCCACGCGGAGCAGTTGATGCTCTGGGCCAGATCGATGGTCACCGCCTCCCATTCGATCTCGGGGCGTACGCATGTAGCCCGTGTAAGGGCAAGCTGCTCGAAGTATCCCGTGAATGCATGCCCCCACGTTCGTTCGGCGTCTGGCATCACCTTGGCGACTGTCGCCGTCAACTTCGGGCTTCGCGGCCAAATGAGGAGTTGCATCTCAGTTGTCACCGCAAGACCCGCCACCGTTCTCGATGGCGGTGGAACTCCAGAAGCTGACCATGTCCTCTTGAATCCCTCCAGCCCTTCACGTCCGTGCGACAGAAGCCACTCCAGAGTGGACCATTCTTCCAGAAACCGGTGTGGGACAGAGAAGTGCAAGAATCTTCCGTCAAAGGCTTCAAACGATACCCACACGGTGTACTCGTCCTCGGCTGCCGTCCCATTCCATATGTCTTCTGCTTGCACATGCCTGGGGTTCCGGAGCAGGTGATCAGCGGAGACACCCATGTAGTCCATCAAATCTCGAAGGCCGTTGTATGCGAACTGGTTCGTCCAGCTCGGCCAGTTGCGTTCCACGATTCTGTGGATGATCTGAGGATAGGGGTAGCAGGCAGGCATGAGGTCGCTGTAGACAATCCGCACCCCGCGGTCGCCATCCTCCAGGCGGGCCGCCTCACACCAGACGTCGTTCTCCCAACTTGCAAGGAGTCTTTCTTTTGAACACCAGGGCTGACCATAGAGCCGAAAAGGTCCGTAGTCGGATTCCAGATCTGATTGCGTGACATCTGACATTCGGGCCGTCTGCACGCTGTGCCGCCAGTCGTGGGCTCCCACCACCGAAGCGGGGAGCCGCACGTAACCGGAGTCTGCCGCTGGAATGGACTTCTCGTGCCCTAGAACCAAGTCAGACACGACAGCCTCGGCACCGTAGCGGCTATAGCCGACGACGACCTGACCATCTTCACGGTATGCGTAGTTGATGCGATGAGACATTGTGAGAAGAACTCTTACCCGTGCTTTCGTGTGCGTGTGAAGTCGGGAGGGAAATGCACGTCGCGGTCTGCAAGTTCCTCAATTCGCTGACTCACGAACAGCGGGCCGAGAGTTCGTCTCGTCCGAGACACGACGGAACGAGTCGAAGAAATACTCGGCATCGCGTGAACCGAATTCGTGCGTCTTCTTGTCGAAGTGCCAGTCCTGAACCTGCATCTCGTACCAGCGGCCGTTCTCATCGTCATACAGGAACTGCACGTAGAACACGACGGCGCTAACGTAGTTGTTCGCGTAGCTTCCTCCGACCCTGAAGCGGCAGCCCGGAAGACCGCCGACCTCGACATGCTCCGTGGATTTGATGAGTGGATAGAGTTTATTGGGGTACTTCCGCTCGACGCTCTTGATCCAGCTTTCCAGCTTGCGTTTGCCGCGCTCTTCGTAGCTCCTGGTCTCTACCGGCTTTCCGGAGGCCGTGGCGAAGGCGGTTATTGCGATCACCTTGACACTCTCCTTCGACTCGGCGCGTGTCACTCGGTAGTCGTAGCGCGTGACGGTGTCCTCGGCGGTCTTCTCGGTCGACTTTGTGAACTTCGGCTCCCAAAGCATTCGACTGCGGAACCCCGCCTCGCGAGATGCGATGTCGCGCCAGTGATTTACATCTTCGATAACCAGCGACCCGCTTTGTCCCGGCCGGACGATCCGGTGTCCGGGGATGCTGACCGCCCCCGACCACTTCACTTCGACGGTTTAGCCTGATTCTATTTCGATGACGTCGGCCCGTTTCTCTTCTCCGATGTACAACGATTCCACGTCGATGACGCCGGGCCGCTCCCCGTACATCAGGGCGGGCGAATCAGAAACCAGCAAGTGGTCGCCGTCGCGGGAGTAGGCGGCGTGATCAGGATGGAACCCAAGTTCACGCTGGGTCATCTTGGTTTCGACCTCTCCTGACTGCAGGTTCCAGATCAACACGGAATCGCTGTTGCTGTCGGTCACGGCGGCACGGCGACCGTCCGGAGAAGCGGCCAGGCTCCGGATGGACAAGCGTCCCCCGTACTGCTGCATTCGACCCGTATTGAGGTCGCACACCGCAAATACCTTGCCGTAATCCATGGGCACAAGCAGCTTCGACTTATCCCGAAAGAGCGCGACCCTGGCTTCCCCACCGCGACCCTGTAGTGAACAGTGAATTGCAATTGATTTCACGTGTCGTCCTTTCCGCAAGTCGAACAGGTGCGCAACGCCCGGCTTCTTCGAGTCGTGGAAGATCTCGCACCAGACAAGCAGTTGACCGTCGTCGGAAACGGCGACATCACCGAGATGACTTCCCTGGGGCAGTTCGAAACCGGGCAGCCGTTTCCCGCTGCGCGAATCGAACAACAGCAGGCCTGTGCGGTTGCGGCCCCCTCGCGTCCCGGCGGCAATCACGCTTCCGTCGGCGGAACAACTCAGCCTGAAGAAACACACGCCCGATTCGGCTTCCATCATATGCAGCCTTTTGCCGGATCGGGCATCCCAGACGGCCATGGTCTCGGAGCCCAGGCCTACCAGTTTTGCACCGCTTTCCACCGGTGCGACGTGTCGGACGCTGTACTCGCTTGCTATGGAGACAGGCTCCCTGGCCCACACCCGGGCGCCTCCGATGGTGGACCCGCTGGCGACGACTGCAAGCATGATGAAGGAGCGGAGTACCTGAAGCGGTTTGGTCGACATGGTTCTTTCCTTTCGAAGTCAGTTTCTGTTGTGGCGCGGGTAGAGTTGTGTTGAAACGCGGTGCCCGGTCAGTCGATCGGGGACAGCGGAATGCCGAAATCGGGGGCAGTGGGCTGGACGCGATATCCGGCTCTGCGATTCAGCTCGGCCTTCTTTTCCTTGATCATCTTCGCCAGGCGGCTCTTGTTGGCGGCTAGCCGCTTCTCCTCTGCAGCTTTGAGTTGCCCGTTGATCTTCTCGGCGTGGGCCTGTTGAAGTCTCTCCAATCCCGCCGCTGCCGCCGGCGGCGGATCGACCTTCTCGCCGATCTCTGCCATCATCCTGACGAGCAGTGACCGCAATTGAGCAACGTTGACGAAGACCGGCGGATTCTCATCCGTCACCCAGTACGGGCTCGTTCCCAGGTAACCCGGTTCGAGATATCGCACGTCGTCGGGATCAAGGCGAACCACGGTGCCGCGTTTGACCAACGTCACTTTGAAGAACTTTTCCCGGACCGAAACGTTTTCGTTATTTGCCGCCGCGAGGGCGAATTCGTCCAGGAAGGCGATAAACTTTCGCGCCTGGTCCGGATACATTGCCATAGCATGCACGGACGACATGGCGGGCTTCGTCAGATAGCTGGGAGTCAATGCGTAGTAATCAATATGCTCACGAGGACCTCGTCCCCCGTCCGCACAGACGAGAATCCTCTGTGGTTTACCGAACGGCCCGGCATCGATTTCCGTGCCACACAGCGACAGATTGATGACGTCACTCGGTTCGCCGTTCCGCGTCTCGTGTCTTATCTTGGCAATCGCTCCTGTTAGGGAGAATCGTGGCATGCCGTAGGTCGTGTCTAGCGTGGCAAGTCTTTCTGCCCCCATGCGAACCTCGGCCCGCTTCCCCTCATCGCTGGTGTGGACCTCGATCGATGGGTTGTTTGGTTTGTGGCCGGGTGATCTGTTCGTCTCCTGGGAACTGGCCGCGCCGCAGCCGACCGAAACGGTCAGCAGCCACGCGACAACGAATTGCCGGTAAATCGATGTGCCGGGCGAGGCTGAATTCGTTCTCTTGTCATTCGGCCGGCCCAGGGAGGCAATTGCGGCGGTCGACAGGGCCTTGCGGTTCATGTTTTCGTCTCCATGCTTAATCTGCGGAGTTCAAGGAAGCGTGTCTTACATCCCTTCAATCACTACAGGGCCCGATGACCCCTCACGGATTTCTGAAAATCTCGACGTTTCTTCCGGATGTCCATTTCCTACGGCGTCACGAAGGCAAACGAAAACAGCCCGTCCTATGACTACACAACGTGTGCCTGGAGGTGGCGTAGGGACACTCGCTGAATTCCTGTGGCCTCGGCAAGCTCGCTCGCCGGAACTCACTCGACACGTTCGAGAGTCGCAACGTCCGTCTCAACGCCCTCCGTCATCACATGTGACCGGCGGTGGGTGTCCGCAAGCCTCTTAACCCGAACGCGCGACTCACACCGCGAACTATCCGAAAGCAACCCCTGGGGGTTGGGAGCGGTGCTGGCGGAGCCAACAGCCGTTAACCCAACCGACGCGAGACAGAGAGACAACGGAGAGTTTGGGCGGAAATCGGGTCGGCCGGGTGACGACGGGGAGGCCAGGGAGTCGCGCGCGACTCGCCGAGATCGCTAGCCAGAGACCTTCCGCGACGCTCGAACCCGTTGTCAGAACTGGCGATAGAACGCGAAAAGGCCAACGTCTCTCGACGCCGGCCTTTCGTATAACCCGACGGTAGTC
>CALJUK010000327.1 GCA_937975745.1 uncultured Planctomycetaceae bacterium
AAATGAACGGCGAAACGAAGCGAGTTCGTTTCCACGACTATGACGAAATTTACAAAGTGCCCGGCCTGTACGAAGAGATCTTCTACGAGCGGTTGGAATGTTGTTCGCCGGAACGGGTGGCCAGTCTTCTGGAAGATGTCCTCGCGGATTTCGAAGAAAATCCGGAAGACCTGCGGGTCCTGGACCTGGGGGCTGGAAACGGCATGGTGGGCGACGAATTGCAGTCTCGCGGTGTCGATCACATCGTCGGCGTGGACCTCATCGACGAGGCGAAGGACGCTGCGCTTCGCGACCGTCCGGATGTCTACAGCGACTACCGCATCGCAGACTTCACCGATCTCCCCGAAGACGAGGTGAAAGACCTGCAGAAAAAACGGTTCAATTGCCTGGTTTCTGTCGCCGCGCTTGGCTTTGGTGACATTCCGGCGACGGCCTTTGCGCAGGCACTCGATCTCATTACGGTCGACGGATGGGTCGCCTACACCATCAAAGAGTATTTCCTGCAGGATCATGACACGTCAGGATTTGCCAAGGGAATCCGACGTCTCATGAATGACGGCAATCTCCAGGTGCAAGCCTACCGGAGATTCCAGCATCGCATCTCCGTAACTGGGGAACCGCTGTACTACGTGGCGATGATTGCTCGGAAGCTGACCGACGTTCCCCGGGACATGCTTCCAGAGGCAGAGTCAGGATTGACGGATGCAGAGCCGGCATCGACGTCAGACGAGTGAACCAGTCCGTTTGAGACGGGAGCCTGTTTGAATTCGAGTCGCCCGGCTGAACGCTTCCGCAGCCGGGCGGCTGCTTTGATGGCCCTGTCGGACTGGCTGAATTGCCCTGATTTGAGTATGCCCCCAATTCAGGTCCGAAGTCAGGGTGTGCTGACGATGCGCGAATCGTCGACCGGCTGTTCAGATGCTGGCGCCAGCAAATTCTTCCCGGGTCGCCGTTCCGTTGCAACTCTCCGCGGTAGATTGGCGTGGACTGTGGTGCTTTGACGCCAATGCGGACGCGGTTCCCGCGAATCTCGGTGACCGTAATTTCAATCCCGTTGCCAATCCTAATCGATTCGTTGGCCTTCCGTGTGAGAACTAGCATCTGGAGTCCTTTCCCCCAAGACTTGCCCACTGCGAATCCGATCCACTGTGAACGAGAGTCGATTTGCTCATTTTTACGCGCGACCGTACAAAACTGTTGGCGCATTTATTTAAAGAACGAGAGAGTTTTTGGAAATCGAAGTACAAATTCGTGCAGAATTCTCCGTGCTGAGTTCCTCATGCAGACTCCCTGCCATCCGAGACGGCCGACCATCGCATTTCTCGGGTTCTAGTGTCGTCAGACAGATTGCCGATTTCTGTAAGATCGGACACTTAACCATAAGTTTCGGTCCATTTCGGAAAGGGGTGTATACATTACGTTCATGGGTGTGTCTACCCCTGTTCGTGTGAATCCACCGGTCGGCGCAAAGATTTCACCCCGCGCAGGCGGGCCCAGCTGGATTGCTCTGAGCGATGCTTCAGGGGAAGGGGAAATTATCGGCGAGGTGCCCGCAAGTCCGCAACAATTTTGTCGATGAGCCTAACGGCGTAAGATGACATTCTGTCTGGTGTTGCATCTGTCTTGTTGGGAAGAGTGGCGATCTGGTCCCGAACCGGCTGACTTTTCTCCCCCAGGTCGTCCAGAGCATTCAACGCCAGGATCGACGTGTAGACGTCGTGCTGTCGCTGGTCAGCCAGGTTGACGAGTTGTTTGACCGCCATCGCCTGTTGCTGTGGACTTCCAAACTCTCCCAATGTCTCTGCTGTGACAATTTGCACCGCGGTTGCTGGATCATTGAGATGCGGCTCCAGGGCGGCGAGGTTTGCCCGAACTGTGTCAGTTCCCCGAATCCACAGTCCCATGGCGGCCCAGTAGCGGACGGCCGAGTCCTGGTCTTCCAGCCCCTTCAAGAGGACGGGGACAGCGTTGGCCACCTCCGTCCGGGTCGCGACATCGGCGATCTCCCAGATTCTTTCGAGTGGGTATTTCTGCGGATCGTGGCCGACTTCGTAGGGAGTCGAACCGGCCGCACGGGAGTGGATCTCGTTCGCGGGAAGAAA
>CALJUK010000328.1 GCA_937975745.1 uncultured Planctomycetaceae bacterium
GAAGGTGTTCGGTCTGCCGGCCCACTACAAACTGCCCGGTCGGGATCACTGGGGCAAAGTCCAGACGGTCCTGCTGGCTGGTGGCGGCATTCGGGGAGGTCGAGTTGTTGGTGCGACCGACCGGCAGGGGGGCGAGCCGGCCGATGCACCCCAGAAACCGGAAAATCTGGCGGCGACGATGTACAGGTCGCTCGGCTTCTCGGGGCATACCACCTGGAGGGATCTCAGCGATCGCCCCATTCCGATTTACAACGGCCAGCCGATTTCCGATTTGACGTCAGAGACGCAATTCCCAACCGATCAATTCCCCTCCCTGGAAGGGAGGGGAATCAGCGGTCGAAACCAGAGGTTTGCAGGCTGGTAATTCTATTTTGCTTGCCCGGACAGGACGGCGATCTCGGCGGGAGTGAGCGGTCGGTCGTAGACTGCAACCTCGTCCAATCGGCCTTCCCATGTCGAATTCCCGTCCCTGCGCCCACCGACAAACAGCGACGAGAGGAACGGTGGAAAGTCTGCGTCGGCTGTGAGCTCGATTTCCGGCTTGGAGGCACCGTTCAGGTAAACCTGAACCTTGCGACCATCGCGGACCAGGACAACGTGGTTCCAGGTCCAACGTTCCAAAGATGTCGAGCCGTACGCCGTTTGCGGCTGCGAGGTCACTGTGGATGTCGTGAAGACCAGCTGTCCGGGATGTTCGCCACCCGAAACTCCCAGGTGATCTCCCACAAGCGTCAGACTGTGATCCCGGCCACGGGAGAACATCCAACCGGAAATGTCGCGGGCGTCGACCGGCATGCCGTTCCAGACCCACATCGAGACAGAGTAACGATCCTTCAAAGAGTCGATTCGCCCCGTCATGCGACCGCCGGCAAAGTGGGCCGCTCGATTGACTTCGTTGGCCGTGCAGAACTCGTTCGAGCGTGGCCCTTCGAGGAAGAAAACCACACCCGGTTCAAAAATGCCGTCCCTGTTATGGCCTGACGAATCGACGGCTCGGGGACCTGCGAATTCGTCCAGACGCCACCACGCAACCGGCCGGGAAGATTCGATCTCAGCGGCCAGGTTGCCGCGTGATTGAGTGTAAGGCTTGCGTGATTTGCCTGTGACCTGTTCGAGTAACTGCAATGCGGCCTCGGTGAAGCGGGGCTCGGCCTGGACTTCCAGACCAGCCGACCTTTCAGCCCACGTTTTATAGCCTACCAACACGTTTTGTTCTGGCGGAGGAATGTATCCGTCACCACCATTGGTCAGATCGAATGTGATTGTCGTTTTAGTGGGACTTTGCGCTTTGATTTTCAGACCGGTCAGGGCGTAGGTCTCGGTTGGTGTTGTTGCCAGTCCTATGTCACCAATGCGGATCGCCTGCACGACGACCTCGGTCGACTGCCGATCATGCAGAATGATCTGTTCGCGGGCATAGACTTCCTGCGGAGTTCTGGGGAGGCGATCTCCCATCTCGGCCACCACGCGGCGGGACCATTCGAGGAGTTGCAGGCTCGGAACGCGATACTTCATCTGCAATCGGGCCTCGGCCATATTCAATGTCGCATCCGCGTCGTACTTGATGCCCTGGTAAGCCTTCACGGCGATCTCGAGCAGCCCTGCGGCAAACTGGTCGATTGTTTGTTTCGGGTCGAACGACTCGGGTTTGGTGTAATCGCGCCGCCAGATGTCGCCACTGCAACCGTGTGACATCATGGCGACAAACGGTGGATGCGAGCCGTCTGCATCGTCAGCAAGTCGTTCCTGCATCTGATTGCTGAACCGGCCGAAGTAGTCGGCACCGACCGGTTTCTCGCCGCTGAAATAGTGCATCGAAAAGTTGGCCAGGACCGCGATTGGACGGCCATCGAGCGACTGGAATGCGAGGACCGACAGGTCGGGATCTTCGGGACCGGATTCGCCCGTGACCTGAGACCAGTCCCCGCCTGCATGCATATTGGCGCGCACTGTCGGGTTACCGAACGGATCCTCGGCCACACGGTCGGGACGTCGAATCCAGCGCCGCAACGCCGTAAAGTCGGCCGCATTCGCGACCGCCGCGCCGACTTGCGCGGGCTCAAGATTGGCGGCTGCGGCTGCGACGGCTTCGACCAACTTCTGCCGTAAGAGGGGGACGTAGTTCGGATCGGCGTCGGTTCCGAGGCAACCCATCGAAGCCGGTGCCGAGTGCGTGTGCGTGGCCCCAATCAGAATGTGATCCCGCGGAATGCCTGTCTTTTGTTCGGCCAGTGCTTTCGCATCGTCGAGGACCTCTCGGCTCATCATGCAACTATCGACAATCACCATGGCGATTCGCTCTTTACCGTCGTCGACGACGATCGCCCGGGCACTGACTGGCGTGGTTGCCTGATCGGCCGAGCGGCTGGTCATTCCCCCGTTGATCAGAACGGGATACTGCTGCGGCGTTACATCGACCACCGCGGCACCGGCACGCAACGCTGCGTCCACAGTCTGGCCATTCGGCCCGAATGCCATTGCGAGCAGTAGCAGCGAGAGTCCGATGCATTTCGTGAGAGCGCTTGTGTCGTTGCGTCGAGATGTCATTGCGGATTCCGTGAAAAGTGAAACTGCGGATTTGGAGGAGGGCGGTTGGCGTGTTTGAACTTCTTTAGGCGTATCGAGATTGGCTTCGGGACGCAAGGGGCGATTGACGAAAAAATCCGGCCGACGTGGCGAGTGGACCCTCGTGGCCGACGGATGTCCCGTGCCGTTCTGCCTGGTCTCTTGCAACCAGCAGAGAGGGTTCCGTGAACGCAGCAGGAATTCCGTCGCGGTTCGTTCAGCATAGTCCCTCGCGGCAGAACGTCCCTTTCCGACACA
>CALJUK010000329.1 GCA_937975745.1 uncultured Planctomycetaceae bacterium
ACTGCCATCAACGGGACCGATTCATTGACATCATGCGGCATGCGATTGCGTTGAACGGAGCGTTCTTCAACACGCAGCGAATGCTCAGCCAATATGTGGTCAAGGCGTACTTCTCCTGACACTGAAGTGTGGATTGTGATGAACGAACAAAACCGCGAGACATCTCCGCTGAAGATCGGAGTCATGGGTGGAGCCGGTGCGGACATTCCACACGAGTTTCTGCAGAAGGCGGAACAACTGGGGGCATGTATCGCCGACTCGGCGTGCGTGGTCATTACCGGTGCCTGCCCAGGATTGCCGCTGGCAGCAGCACGCGGGGCTCAAGGTCGTGGCGGAACCGTGATTGGAATCTCCCCGGCACTCAGCCTCGATGAGCATGCCTTCAAGTATGAGTCTCCGACACTGGCCCATGATGTCCTGATTTTCACCGGGAGTGGCCTGATGGGCCGCGAAGTCGTCAACATCCGCAGCAGTGACATCGTGGTCATTGTGGGAGGGAGCACAGGGACGCTGGGCGAACTTGCCATTGCCTACGACGAAGGGAAGCTGATCGGCGTCCTCACCGGAACTGGAGGAATTACCGGAATCGTGGCTGACATTCTGAAAGCCTGCGACAAACAGACCGGCGCTCGCGTCGTCTACGATGATGAACCTGGACGGCTGATCGCCACGATTCTGGAAATCTATCGAACCGAGCATTTTCGGCATCCGTCAGTCTTTTGCCGGAACACCACATCGGCAAGCAGTACGCCTACGGATGGGAGTACACAGGATGTCGTTTGTGGAATGTGGATTCCTCCAAGAGGCGCGGCGGCGCGACGGAGCCGCGATGGCGAACGCTACGTGTTTTGCTCGCTGGAGTGCGCTGCACGATTTGACCTTGAGCCCTCGCGATGGATCAGAGAATCGAGTGCAGGCGGAGAGCGCTCTCCCTCGAACTACGGGGAGTGATCGCCGTGAGCCTGGAATTGCCGTTTGTCGCCTACTCCTGTCGGCACTGCAAAACTCCCATCAAGGATTGGACCGTACCATCGGACTTCGGCGGCTGGAGCAGAGTCGATGGAACACCGTCTCCGCTGGGTGCGAAGTGGCTGCCCGCCGAACAGGCGTACAATTTTGCTCTGTATTCCCGGCACGCTTCCGGGATTGAACTGCTTCTATTCCGCGACGGCGAGTTCGACACTCCAGCGTTTGTTTTCCGGCATGACCCGATCCGGAATCGATCTGGAGCGGTATGGCATTGCAGGATTTCGGCATCTGCGACCGGGGACGCCAGGTACTACGCCTACAGAGTCGTAGGGCCGCCAGAAGGTACGGAAAGCGTCCGTTCTGGATTCGACGCGGAAAAGCTCCTTCTCGATCCGTATGCCCGGTCCGTGTTCTTTCCTCCGGATTTCGACCGTGAAGCCGCCAGACAACCTGGGTCGAACATCGGCAAAGCAGCACTGGCGCTTCTCGACGAATGCCAGTGCCGATTCTCGTGGAATGGGGACCGCCGGATTCGACACGAGGCCGATCTGGTCATCTACGAAATGCATGTCCGTGGATTCACACAACATCCCCGTTCCGGAGTCTGCGATGAGAAGCGCGGAACGTTTGATGGTGTAATTGAGAAGATCCCGCACCTGGTCGACCTCGGCATTACCGCTGTTGAGCTCATGCCAGTCTTTCAGTTTGATCCCCAGGAAGGAAACTACTGGGGATACATGCCCCTCAGCTTCTTCGCGCCTCACCACGCCTATTCAGCGTCTCCGGATCATTGTGCCCAGAGGAGTGAATTCCGCCGGATGGTGCAGGCTCTGCATGCGGCCGGCATCGAAGTGATCCTCGATGTCGTCTTCAACCATACATGCGAAGGAAACGCGGACGGCCCGACGTACAACTTCAAGGGGTTTGACAACTCGGAGTACTACCTGACCGATGCCAGCGGGAGCCACGTCAACTTCAGCGGTTGCGGCAACACGCTCCGCACTGCCAGCCCGGTCGTACGGCGGCTGATTGTCGACAGTCTCCGCTACTGGGCGGAGGAAATGCATGTCGACGGGTTTCGGTTCGATTTGGCATCCGTGTTCTCTCGCAATGTCGACGGGTCCATCAGCCTCGACGAACCTCCCATCTTTGCTGACATCGTCGGTGATCCGGTGTTGTCTCAGGTGCGTCTGATCGCGGAACCCTGGGACGCCGACGGCACCTTTGAACTGGGACAGCGGTTTCCTGGATCACTCTGGATGCAGTGGAATGCGCGCTATCGAGAGACCATGCAGCGTTTTGTGCGAGGTGAAGCAGGATTGATCGGAGAGTTGATGACGCGGTTGTACGGCAGTTGCGACCTGTTCCCTGACGACGGAAGCAACGCGTGCCGGCCGTGGCAAAGCCTAAACTACATCGACTCTCACGATGGCTTCACGCTGTATGATCTGGTGTCGTACAACTCGAAGCACAACGAGGCCAATGGTCATGGTAATGCGGACGGCGGAAGCGACATCAGCGACAATTGTGGACTTGAAGGTGAGGACGGACTTACGGCAGAAGTCATGCAGCTTCGAAAACAAAGGGCCCGCAACTTCATCTGCCTGCTGATGCTCTCCAATGGCATTCCGATGTTTCGCATGGGAGACGAGTTTCTGCAGACGCAGGGAGGGAACAACAACCCCTTCAATCAGGACAACGAAACGTCCTGGCTGAATTGGCAGCGTCTTGAGCAGCACCGGGATGTATACGAATTCTTCAAGGGCATGATCGACTTTCGCAAGTCACATCCTTCGATTTGCCGCGGCCGATTCTGGAGGGATGACGTGCGGTGGTTTGGTCCGGATGGACCGGTTCACCTTGGGCCGAATTCGCAAACGCTCGGGTTCATTCTCAATGGACGGTCGGCACAGCATGACGATCTCATGGTGCTGATCAACGGATCGCGAGACGCGCTGACGTTTCGCCCGCCACGCAGTCAATCGGACTCATGGTCCAGAGTCCTTGACACATCTGTATGCGGACCAGATGCATTTCGCCCGCAGGATCTGAGTGCAGCAGTCACAAATGACGGTGTATCCGTTTCTCCAAGTTCAATCGTCGTGGCGAAGCGGAGTCACCGCGCATAAGTGATTACGCCGAGCGGAGCCTGCTAGTCGTCAATGACCGGCTTGAGCAGTTCCAGCAAACTTCGTCGGGCACCATTGAGACGCGAGGCGACGGTCCCTTCAGCGATATCGAGCGTGAGCGCGATTTCATGATAACTTAACCGCTGGACTTCCCTGAGAATGAAAACAGCGCGGATGTCCGGGTCCAGACGAAACAAGGCCCACTCCAGGGCTTCAGCCTCTTCCAGCATCGCCGAGTCGCCCCGGCTTTCGTCAACGGGTTCTCGGACCATCGGTGCCAACGTGCGTCGTCGTTCACGTCGAAGAAACTGAAACGCTTCATTCGTCGCCAGGCGATAGAGCCACGTCGAGAATGATGACCACCCGTTGAACTTTCCGATTGAACGAAACAGCTTCAAGAAGACCTGCTGCGTCAGATCCTCGGCGTTGTCGCGACCGACCAGGCGGCACATCAGTCCATACACATGTAAACTGTGCTGCAGGTAGAGTTCCTCTTGTGCACGACGATCCCCCCTTGCACAGGCCGATATCACGTCCGTGTCGTCGCCCTTCGTCTTGACGCGACCGAATCCCATCGCGACGAAGCGGTCGGAGGAAGCCTGGATGGGAATATCAGTCTGCATCGCTGCTCCCTCTGGCGGAACGTCATCAGCTACGTAGGTCAGTGATTGCTCCACTCGCACGTCTCGTGCCAAATCTTCGGCTCAGCGAAACGGGCTCTGTTTCCGACGGAAATGGAGCCAGATTCTCGCGAAACATGGCGTGACAATTCTTTGGGAGTTGTATCGCTGTGATGAGACCGTGCAGATTCGCACGCCTGGTGTGCACGGGTAGGCACAGTTGGATTTGCTGCTGAAGGCGGAGTCTGCTCGTGCTCTGGTGAGGATGACCGCGTTTCGCTTTTTTTCCCGCTGCGTCCGATTCGGCATGAAGAAAGGGGAGCGTTCGTGCATCCAACCGGAGACCAACCCTAACCCTGTTGGGCACGTCTGACAGCGATGCGCATTGTCGCCATCTCGCATGCCCCTCAACTCTCAGCTGGGAGACGAATCATGAGTCGTTCGAGACGTGATGAACAATCGAAGCCGAGTCCAGTGGCAGGCAACAGCGAAGAGGTCGGGATCGAACAGGTTTCCCATCCTTGCTGCGAACATGTCCGCGAGTTGGCATACTTCAAGTGGCAGCAGGCAGGCTGCCCGGATTGTGACGGCGTCGAGTTCTGGCTGGCCGCCGAAACGGAGATTCGGGAACCAGCCGAGGCGTCGGAAGAAGTCGCCGGGGATTAAGGAATGCGCAGCCACGTATCACCAATCAGAAGGAGATCGGATGCCACTGGATGACGATGAGCAGGGAACAGCTCCCCTGTCAGAAGAACAACTCTCGAAAACCGACGCCTACTGGCGAGCGGCCAACTATTTGTCTGTCGGGCAGATCTACCTGTTGGATAATCCGCTGCTCCGAGAGCCGCTGGAACTCCGTCACATCAAACCACGGCTGCTGGGACACTGGGGGACGACCCCAGGGCTCAACTTCGTCTACGCGCACCTGAATCGTGTCATCACAAAGCACGATCTCAACATGATCTATGTGACGGGTCCTGGACACGGTGGACCGGGGTTGGTGGCGAACACGTATCTTGAAGGATCCTACAGTGAATTCTATGCCCATGTGTCTCGGAATGAGCGCGGATTGAAGCAGCTGTTCAAGCAGTTTTCATTTCCGGGTGGTATTCCAAGCCACGTTGCTCCAGAGACC
>CALJUK010000330.1 GCA_937975745.1 uncultured Planctomycetaceae bacterium
ACTTCAGGATGACCAGTCGCACGTCTTTGCGGGCCGTCAGTTTTCGGAGGCCTGTGATCAACCGCGACACGTCCTTCGCGGAAAACGCGTAGTAGCCGTTGCGGCCTCCCAGCAACACCGGGACGAGTGGTTTCTCGCTTGCCGAAAATTCCTGGCCCTGGGGAGACTGACGGGCCGCTTCGAGGACATCGGGTGTCACGTAATGCAGCGCACCGGTCGTCCGATAGACGTTCGGTCCCCGCATCAGATCGTGGTCGGGGACGATCAGCAGGTCAAACTGCCGCGGATTGATCTTCGGATCCTGAATATGAACCGTGAAGACTCTGTCCTGCAGTTCGCGTTTCAGAAACAGCGACGGAATAATTCCCTGTCGACCGCAAGAGATGACAAGCCGGGGCCGGGGAGTCGCGGTGAGGTCACTCGGGTTCTTGAGGACTCGATTCGACTGTGGCACGATCTCCAGCGGAAGACAATTCCAGGGAAATCGCAACGCGGCCGACTTCGATTCGTATTCGACTCCGACAGCCTTCGCCAGACCACTTGTCTGACTGAGCATCCCGGCCATTCCCTTGCTGATACACCAGCAACCCGTCGTGATCGGAGCAACAGCTGCCGACAGCCGCGACCGATCGGTTCTTTCGCGAACTTGTGTGAGGGACGCCATCCACATAACTCGACTCGTATTGTGTCAAACTCGGGTTTTCGGGCGAAGCAGCCGCCACGCCGCGGACAACCAGCCGCGACGCACATTCTTCAGCCCGCTGTTGGAGGTCTGACAAGGAACTTGTATGGTTTGCCGCGATGTCCGCTAGGCGTCATGAAATTCGAAAGACTCTTGCCGGCCTGTGGGAATGGTTGGTCTGTTAACCGGCCCGCCGGCTGGGCTGTTGCTGGCGGACAGGACACAACGTCGCCAGCAGTTCAACAATCTGCTCTGCCGTACGGCCGTCTCCGTACGGGTTACTCGCGTCGGCCATCCGACGATAATGGTCAGTGTCGGTCAGCAGCCGTTCGCACTCAGCGACAATCTTCTGTGGATCGGTTCCGACTAGCCGGACACCACCGTCGAGACCTTCTGTTCGCTCGGTTTTGTCACGCATCACGAGGACTGGTTTTCCCAGGGAGGGGGCTTCTTCCTGAACTCCACCCGAGTCTGTCAGGATGAAGCGGGCCCGGCTCATCAGGGCAACGAACGGCTCGTACCCCAACGGGGAAATCAGCCGAACGTTGGAGAGTGATCCCAGAATGCGGTGAACCGGTTCCTGCACGTTGGGGTTCAGGTGAACCGGATAGACAATCTGCTGGTCGGGATGGCGTTGCGCGATCGTCCGAATCGCTCCGCAAATCGATTCGAAACCCAAGCCGAAACTCTCGCGGCGGTGTCCTGTCACCAGGATGTAGCCGTCCGAATGCTGTTGCAGCACGGATTGTGTCTCAGGCGAGGCGTCACCCGCTTCGATCCGGTCCCGGACCTGCAACAACGCATCGATGACCGAGTTGCCTGTCACGAAGACATTCGCGGGATTCACATTCTCGGCCAGCAATGCTTGCCGGTTGCGTTCGGTCGGTGCGAAATGCCACGTCGCCAGCCGAGTGGTTAGCACGCGGTTCATCTCTTCCGGAAAAGGAGCTCGCAGGTCACCTGTTCGCAGGCCCGCTTCGACGTGGCCGATGGGAATCTGCTGGTAGAAGGCGGCCAACGCGGCGCAGAACGTGGTGGAGGTGTCTCCCTGCACCAGGACGGCATCCGGCTGGGACTCCGTCAGGACGGGTGTCAGCTGCTCCAGAATGCGTGCCGACAGTCCGCCCAGCGATTGGCCCGGACGCATCAGATTCAAGTCGTAATCCGGTCGTAGTGAGAACAACGCGAGGATCTGATCGAGCATCTCGCGATGTTGAGCCGTCACGCAGACAATTGGCTGACAATCGGGATGCCGATCGAGCGCCTGCACCAGGGGGGCCATCTTGATCGCTTCCGGACGAGTGCCGAACACCAGCATGATTCGTCGGCAACTGCGACCGCTGTCGTAAGCGTTGTGTCGTTTCATCAGGCGGCCTTCTGCATCCGTTGGCGATAGACGTCTGCTGTGCGAGCGGCGATCTCGGCCCAGGAGAAATTCTCGACGGCACGTTGCCGGGCGGCCTGGCCAGCCGCCTGACGCAGGTCGGCATTCTTAACCAGCTGGTCGATTGCCTCTGCCAGTGCGACTGCATTTCCCGGGGGAACCAGCCAGCCAGTCTTTCCCTGGTCAATCAGTGTGGGAATGCCTCCAACACGTGTTCCAACCAGGGGGAGTCCACAGGCCATGGACTCCAGGCCCGTAATGCTGGTGGCTTCCATGAAACTCGGCAGAACCGAGACGTCGGCCGACCGATAGATATCGGGCATCTCGGGATTGGGAACGTTCCCCAGGAAGATGCACCGCTCGAGCATGTCAGCATCGGACAGAATCCGCGTGACGGCCGGACGCTCGGGGCCGTCACCGGCGAAGACGACTCGAATTGGTCGGCCCTTCAACCGGGCGATGGCTTCGGCAAAGACCCGCACGCCGTTCTTTTCGACAAGCCGCCGCGCCAACAGAATGACAACTTCGCCGTTCGTCTTGCTCCAGGGAAAGTCTTTCGCAGGCTTCCCGGGGACAAACCGTTCGACATCGACACCATTGGGTATGAATGTTACCGGGCCGCGATAGCCGACGGTTTGTGTGGCCTCGACCAGTTCCCCGCTGGGTGCCAGCACATGTTCGACGTGCTCCAGCCGCTTGAGTGCCCGACGATGTTCGGCCGGCCCCTTTTCGACCCGCTTGAGAAAACCAGATGTGTGATTCGTAAAAATGACCGGCACGCCCAGGTTTCGAGTGGCTTCCAGCGGCCGCATTCCGTGGACGTGCAGCAGGTCCAACGGAGTGGTCCGCAACAGCGACCTCAAATAGCCATGCATCCACCAGGTAAAGAGTGGTTTGACCTGTGGAATGGCCGGACGATGAACCGTCATGCCGTGCAACGGACTTTTCGGCTGACGCTGGTCGGCGATGGGCAGCGAGATGACATGCACGTCGTGACCGGCGATTGCCAAGGCCCGGCCGAGTTCGACCACATGTGCCGCAACACCACCCACATTGGGGTAGAAGTCGGCGGAGACCAGTCCAATCCTCATATGTCGTCCATCCCTGGAGCGCAGCGGGCGGCGTTGACCGCCGCGAGAAGTGTCCACCGAACGCTCCACGTGCCGTCCTGGAGGGAGGTTCGGTCAATCGGGGCGGAGTCTACGCCAACACCCCAAACCGGTCAATCCGAATGACTCGGGCCCCGTCCTGACAGCAGGGCCTTCGTGCGGCCCGCTACGAGGCCGCTTTGCGAGAACCGCGGGGCCAGAGCCGGCGAACCGACTTCATTGCGGGCGAGTTGCGAAATTCACGCCACGGAATCAGCCACGCCGGGTGTGTTTCCCGCCGGCTGGTGTCGACGAAAATCCCCTCGCGACGGCAGAGTGCCAACGCACCGGGAAGCCATTTCCCCTTGAGAATCGCGGTATGAAAGTAGTAATCGAGCAAGGGGGCCTGAGGTTCTGCCGCCCAGAAAGGCCGCTCGAGCCGGTCGGACCGCCGAGAACCGGCTATTTCCATTTCCCAGCCGGTTTCGCCCTCGACAAGTAACTGGCGGAGGACAGCGACATCCCACCAGGCCGACTGCAGAGAACACCGAAATTTGGTTCCCGGTTTGAGCAGTCCCAGTCTCAGTTTACGGCTGACAGTTCCGGTTGGCTCGGGCCGGCCTGGCAGGCGGACATAAGCAGCCTTCTCTTTCCGCGCCAGCTGGATGGTTTGCCGCAACCGATTCGTGTCGACACGCCGTTGCAGGAAGTAGTCCTCCTGCAGGTAGACGATCGACTCGGCCCCAATTTGATCTAAGGCGATCCGTAGATTGGTCGCCCAACCATGATCGTGATTCAAATGAATCCACCGTAGATTCTGAATCCCTGAAGTGGCCGACTCGCGGAGGCGGTGCGATTCGGTCACGACTGCGACAGAATACGGGCAATCGGGCCAATAGCGGGCCATTAAATCGAAAAACGGCTGCCAGGCGTCGCCATAAGAATCGCACGTTGAAACAACGATCCAGGTCCGACTGTCCTGTTCATTCGCAGAAGAAGACACGCAGGTGTCCTTTCATGATCGTCGGAGCGCGCCAACCGAATTGTCGCGTCGCCGAGTCGTGGATGGTCATTCCCATTGGCTCGCGGGCCGCGAGGCCCGACCGCAAGGGGGGCTCTCTTAATCCACTCAGCCAGACCCGTCAAGTTGAGTCTTGCACCCCAGTCGAGTCTCGAAGCCATTTCGAGTGTTGAAGCCGCAAAACTCGGCAAAGGTGGCCGACATCAAGAAACGCTGTTGATCCCCGAAACGCCCCGGAACTATATTCCCGCCCTGCAACCCAAATCGGCGGACGGCGGTGGCCGTCACTCCGCGGAGAGAAAACGGAATGACGGAACGGACCCTGCTCGCGGAGAACGACAATCGGCCCCTGGCTGGCCTGCGCGTCGTTCATGCAGCCAATTACCAGTTGGCCAAAGACGGCCTCGTCTTCTTTAACCCCGATCTGAAGATGCACCAGGGGTTGGTGCAGAACGGCTGCTTCGTCTTTCCCTTCAGCATCAACGACCGGGCTCGCATGCTGTCGTTGACCGGCAGTAAAACCTTTGGCAAGGGGAAAGCCAACAAGGCCCTGGTCACCACCTGCCGAAACGTCGGCCCCGACGTGCTACTCCTGGGGCACGCTCAGTACATCACCCGGGAAACACTGCTGGAAATCCGCCGAGCTTGTCCTGGCATCCGAATCGCCCTGTGGTATGTCGACCCGCTGTGGGTTCCCAAAGACATCGAACACATCGTTCGCCGGGTGGACACGTTCGATGCGGTGTTTGCCACGACAGGCGGACCTCTGCTGCGGACATTGCAGGGAGCAGACTGCCCGGCGGCATTCATTCCCAACCCGGTTGATCCCGCTATCGAGCGCATGCGGGCTTTCGAAAATCCCCATCCCGAATACGATCTCGTCTTCTTCGGTTCGGACAAACGAGCCCCGGAAAGACGCCAGACGCTCGAGCAGGTTGTTCGTGCCCTGCCGACCGCCCGGTTGGGAATCTTCGGGAGTTTAGGTCGGCCAGCATTGTTCGGCCGAGACAAGGACGAAGTTCTGGCCCGGAGCCGAATGGCATTGAACTTGAACCGTCGGAACGACGTCGAACTCTATTCGTCCGATCGAATCGCACAACTAACCGGAAACGGCCTGTTGACGCTCACACCGTCCGGTGGCGGCATCGAGCAGTTGTACTCCACCGACGAGTTGGTCTACTTCCGTGACGTCGACGATTTGACGAACCAGATCCGCACGCTGTTGGATCGACCGGAAATTTGCCGGCGGATCGCCGAAAACGGCTGGCGAAAGACGCACGAGTGTTATTCCGCACAACAGGTGACCGCCTTCATGCTGTCCCTGACATTGCGCGATGACCGGTACAAGTCGGCTCCCTGGGCACAGCGTGTCTACTGGGACAACCGACTCGGTGAACGCCAAGCCGCCTGAGACGGTTCGCGGGGAGTCTTCGCGCGCGAGTGTTCCCGATGCAGACGGAGTACACCGAGGTCTGGGAACTACTGCGAGGGAAACACGCGGCCGACTCGCCTTCGCGGGCCGGATCGCCCGCTGCTTTACAAGCCGCCCGTCATCGATCAACATAGCGGTCGCCTGACGGACGACATGGCTGTCCGACAACTTGGCCGAGTGGCGGAATTGGCAGACGCACGGGACTTAAAATCCCGGGTTCCGATAGGAGCGTGCGGGTTCGAGTCCCGCCTCGGCTATCTGTACATATGGCAACGGTTGACTCCGGTTGTCAGGTACTACATTTCTAGGGTTTTCGTGGTCCGGTGGTCCATCGTGGTCGCTGTTGTCGTGCGCTGACTGCGTCGGATTTTGCGCTGCCTTTCGGAAGTGCTCATCGGTCGTCTGCAGGTAGTGTTTTGCAGCGACCGCTTTCGAGTTGCCGATCCATGAGCAGACGACGTGAATCGGGAATTCTTCGACCAGTTCCGTTTCCCGAGTCGACCGGAGATTCTGAAACAGCTTTGGCCACGGTTCCACGCCAGCCCGTTCGATGATGCGGCAGAGTTGAGTTCGCAGATTGGAATTCGTGTCCCTGTAACGGTTGATGACGTGGACGCTCCCCTCGGGGGCTGCATCGAAGACGGCTTCCAAGTGCGGCCGCAGTTCCGGGAACATTGGAATCAAGCGGGATGCCTTGTCGACGTGGTGTTCCGTCTTGGTGCTCTTGATGCGGATTCGGCCGTTCTCCCAATCGACACTGTCCCACGTCAAAGCCAAGTGCTCAGACGGGCATCGCAGCCCACCGTAGCGGCTCAGGGCGAAGATGAGCCGCCATTCTGCATCCGGGCAAGCCGCCAACACCTTGTCGGCAACTTCCCGACTGACGAAATGGAATCGCTCGGGGTTCGCTTGAATCGTTGCCGTCTGGTCTGCAAACGGATTCGCTTCGATGAGCCCCTTTCGGACGGCTGCAGTGAAGAACACTTTCGCAACGGCAATATGCTTGCGGACGGTGTTTTCGCCCCGTGAGATTCGTAATTCCCGTCGCCATTCATCGGCATCGCCCGGCCGAATTTCGCGCAGCATGGCCAACGGACCGAAGTATTCCAGCAACTCACGTTCGGTTGTGCGGTATTTCTTCACCGTCAACGGTTTGACGTCGGTTCGGCTGTCGATGTAGTTCGCCAGAAAGTCTGCCAGTGTCGCCGATTCCCGCTTGCGGATGAGTCCCACGTTGGCCAGTCGGTCGGCCAGGGTGTCGCCGAGTTGGGCAACCCATCGAGCCGTTTTCCGATCGAGTGGTTGCTTGGTGATTTGGGCAGCCAACAAATGCTCAACGTGAGTCTTGACGGATTCGGCATCGCGTTTGGGCATTTTGCCAAGTCGCACCGTCTGACGTTTTCCAGCCGGGTCGAAGAACTGAACTTCCCGCCGTCCATTCGGTCGATTCACAACGCTTGCCATCACTTTGCCTTTCGTCGGTGTATCTCGATACCGAAATACTCGGCCAGCTTGTCGGCCGCATCGAGTCGGATCGTCTGTTTCCCGGCGGCAAACTTCATCAGCGACTGCCGGAGAATGCCGGTTTCCCGCTCCAATGCCTTGAATGACAATTCACTCTCGGCGATTGCTTCGCGGATAGCCTCGGTCATCGAGTTGTATATCTTGCGTTTCGCCATGTAACTATTGTTACACGTGACTGTTGGTTACTGCAAGTTGTTTCTGTCGCTTCCTGCTTTGGGAAATCCCTCCTTTTACCGCCGCTGCCATCCCTTCGTACATTCCTGAAGGCAAAAAACGACTGGGCGCGGACGCCCCCCATTGTCCCGGTGATATATCTCAGGGACCGTTGACGATGGCTTGCCGTGGCGTTCCGGTATTACCGCTTGTTGCCGTCGGAATAAACCGACGCATCACCGGTCCAGGTCGTCAGGGGTAGGACGTTGCCTGGGTTTGGAATCGGTAGGTCCGGTCTTTCGCGATGGCGAGTCGCGCTGTCCACGCCCGACGCACCAGCACCACACGGGCGATGAAACCGAACCGCCCTGATGTCTTTTACGGTCTCGA
>CALJUK010000331.1 GCA_937975745.1 uncultured Planctomycetaceae bacterium
CTTGAGGACTGAGCTGAACGCGTTGCAAGATTTGGTCGAGGTGCAGGAGATTCGCCATCTGTTCGTCGATCTGGGAAGTTCTTCTTTCTTTGATTCGCTGATCCTGGGAGCGGTCACAGTATTGGGACAGCGGGTCCGAGATCGCGGTGGCAAGGCCGTCCTCTGCAACGCCCACGAAGAAATGTACGAGGTCCTGCAAATCATTCGCTTCGATACGATCCTGCCCTATTTCCGCTCGCCCTCAGCCGCGTTGGACTTCGTCTTGTCGCATTGACGCTCTCGCCCGGCAAGCGGTCGAGAGAGGGCCAAACGGGGCGATTTCGCAGCCTGTTCCGGATTTACCAGTTGCAATTCTGAAGTCGGAACGCTCACAATACACCCACGGAGCCGTCCTCAGCCTGCAAAGCAAGGTGCGGTTCTCATCGACCTCTGCTTTTGACGGGGCAGTCGGCTGCCTGGACACCGTGGTTGCTTTGGGTCCGGGCAGACGAATCGTCGGAAGCAGCGTCGTTTCCGAGTCGCCCGGCCAGCCAGGTGATCGCTGCAGAGAACAGATGGGCAGGGTTCTCCAATTTCATCGAGCGTCCAAAACAGGACGCAGCATCGAGACGGTATCGATTTCCTGGCCGTATCGTTTTTTGGCATATCCAATATGAAACCGGGCAAGCATCGCCGCTGGAAGGCGAGGGCAAGATGCGTTGCGTCAACCGATTTTGTTTGGGTTAGGCAACGAGAAGCGAGCGGTCAGCGAACTGCGGACGACGTTTTTCAATCCAAAATCAAAATTCGGTCAAGGTGGCCCAATCCCACAGACCGGGTGGCGTCGCAACCATTGCCGAGCAGACAACAACACGGGCAGACAACAACACGGGTGGGCGACGGATTCGCATGACGTCAGTTCTGGCCACGAACGGTCGCGCTGACGAGTGAGCTTTTCTGAGGGGCAGGATCGTTCACAGCGGGGAGATTCGCCTCCGCCTGATTCCAGCCGGATACTTTCCGCTCTGGAACATTCGTTACGGAGAAAGTTTGCATGTCGTTCTGGAAGAACTCTCCACGTCGTCGTGATCGCCGGAAGTCCACTTCAGTCATCCTTCCTTCGGCGCACGTAGAAACGCTCGAAGATCGCACTCTGCTCAGTGCCATCTCAATCGGGAACAGCGATGTCCCAGTGGGCGGCAACCTCACGCTCAGCGGTCTCATCGTTGTCGGCGGCGCTGAAACAGGACTCGACGTTAATATCGACGGGGCCGACCTGGCCACGTTGACCATTTCCAATGCCACATTGACGGACAACACCGGCAACGGGATGGTCATCCGCCTTTCGAACATGAATGTCGACTCGCTCGTCATCAACTCGGCCGTCATCACTCGGAATACCGACACGGCCATCGAGATTGTCCTCGACAACGTCACACTGGGAAATCTGTCGATCATTGGAGCGACCATCGCTACCAACAACGGCGACGGAATTTCCGTGACGGCGACCAACAGCCACATTCTTGCGGGAACCTTTTCCACCAACGCAATCACCGGTAACCAGGGGGACGGCGTTCGCTTCTCTCTCAACGGCTCGACCATGACGGGGGTCTCGCTCGAAAATAACACTCGCATCAACGCCAACAACGGCAATGGGCTCTTCGTCGAACTGACAAACTCGACAGCGACCGGTCTGCGGGTCCAAAATAATACGGAAATCAATCTCAACGGTGTCGCGGCACTGCGCCTCGCCGCAACCAATTGGACGTATGCCAATCTCGTCATCGCTGGCAATACAGTGCAGGGCAGCCTCATCGGGCACGGGATCACCTTTGTCGGGCAGCAGTCTTCGGCCAGCGGCTCTATTACGGCGAACACGATTTCTGGCAACGCAGGCGGTGGCATCTCCTTTGACAACTGGACCGGGGTGACCACTCAGACGATTGACTTCGGCAACCTGTCCGAATCACGGGCAATCACGGGCAACCAGATCACCGGAAACCAGGGGGCCGGCATTTCACTGGTCCTCGGCTCGCACATGTCGTTCTTCGGCCAACTGGCGGGAAATACGATTAACGGGAACAAACTCGGCTTGGCGGTGACTGCTACGGGCGATGCCCAATTCGACATCGAGTTGGGAAACAAGTTGCTTCCTCTGCCGGCCAACACCTTCGACCAGAACGCAAGTGCCGGAATTGTCCTCGACATGACGGACCAAACGATCGGTCACTTTGTCGTCGGCGAAACAACCATCAGCAACACGACGGCCGGCACGAATGCGAAGTACAACGGCGACGGCCTGTTGATCGAATTGAAGAAGAACGCCCAGCTGGCCACAGCCGTCATCGATAGCAACTCGCTGTTTCAGGACAATGCCGATGCCGGTTTCGATTTGAAGATCATCGAACTTTCGCAAATCGCCGGACTCGCCGTTCGCAACACCCGACTCGATGGAAACGGAACCGGTTTTCGCATCAATCGAACCGACGAAGCGGTCATTGACCTGACGCTGGAAAACTCCGAACTCGTGGGCAACCACGGCAACGGCCTGGATGTCTTCCTGACGAATCGCCGCGATCCCAACCTGAAGTTGAACATTGCTGACACACTCTTCAACGGGAACGAAGGAAGCGGTTTCCGCCTGGAAACCGAGGCGAATGCCATCGTACAGGTGACCGCCAATCGGAACACATTCGACGGCAACGACGTCCACGGTTTGTCCATCGTGACAGGCGAGGCGACTGGATTCGGCGAACCGATCGCGTTGGTTCCGTCCGTCTTCCACAATTCCCGGTTCACCAACAACCAGGTCGACGGAATTCACCTGCAAGCTGACAACGTCAGCCGCATGCTGGTTACGTTCGACAGTCCGGCAGACGCGTTGGCCAACGGACGGACGACGATCTCCGGTAACGGCAATGACGGCATCCTGCTGGTCGGGAACACCAGCACCTACAGCATTCTGAACGTCTTCGCATCGGACGTTTACGACAACGGAAACGACGGTGTTGCAGTCCAGTTGAATTCGGTCGCAACCGCGAAAGTGACCCTCGGCGATACGGCCACCGGTCGCGGAAACACGATCGGCAACATCAATCCGCTGCTCGGAAATGGCGGGGATGGAATCGACATTGTGACCACGGGCGGATCGGTCTCGACCTCCGGTTCGTCCGCGGACGTCCGCATCGCGGGCAATCTCGTGCGGAGCAACGCTTTCAATGGGATCACCGTGACCGCACAACAAAACAGTTTTGTGCAGGCCAACTTCCTCTCGAATACCGTCCGCTTCAATGGAGAACGGGGCTTCAACTTTCTGCTGACCGATTACGTCGGCGACCGCGTCAACTCCGGGGGGATCGAGACTGGCGGTCTTCCGTTCCTACTGGATGGAAACACCATCAGCGACAACCAGCTCGAAGGCCTCTATTTCGAAACTGACTCGGGCGTGTATCAGAACTTCCAGGTCCGGCTTCCCAACACGGGGGCGACGTCTCCCACAAATCCCTCGTCCGTCACGAACAATCTGCTGCCGGCCTACGATCCAGCGGACGTCGAGTTCTTCGGCTCGCACCGGGCCCGAGCATTCAACGAACAACGGTACGATGCCGCCAACTACCCGTGGAACAACATGTACACGGACGTTGCCACATCGCTGACAGTGACGAACAACATTATTCGTGACAACGGCAATGGCGTGGACAGCGACGGCGTGTTTCTGAATGTGGGAACCAACTCGTATCTTGCCGCCGATGTTCGGGACAACACGTTCGGCGGAAATGTCCTCTCCGACTTCCGGACCGACTCGTTCGTATCCGCCGGTAATCCACCCAACTCCACCAACGCCAGTGGTGCCGGGACATACGACACGGTAACACTCGACGACACCGCGCAGCTGGATCTCCGCTTCGCCGGAAACACGGGCGATCACATCAATGTTGATGCCATCGGTGCAATCTACACCAACAACGACTCCGGCAAGCAGAATGGCACGAACGGCAACAACACCGGCACGGCGAGCACGCGATCGTTCTCCGCCACGTCACGCAGGGCCGATCTGTTCCGAATCGACGATGCGAACGGCCTGGGCACGTTCAACAACTTCACCCAGTTCGGCGTTACGCAGGACCTCCTCAATGACTCCGAGGGTTTCGCCAACAACGGTTACATTCTGGTTGGCGTCGCGGATCCGCTGTTCCCGTCGTACGGATTTCCAGGGCTCCCGACGGCCACGGTGACGGCACAGGTCGGGACGATTACCGAAGGGGACTCGGGTAGTCGAACGTTGTCGTTCACGGTGAGCCTTTCCAGTGCGCCCCGGAATACGGTTACGGTTGACTACGCGACCCTTGCGGGAACGGCCACCTCGGGCGTCGATTTCACACCCACGTCGGGGACACTGACGTTTCTGGCTGGCGAAACCACCAAGACCGTAACGGTCAGTGTGCTCGGTGACACGTTGAGCGAGGCGAATGAAACACTGTTTCTCACGCTCAGCAATCCGAACAACGCCGTTCTCGACGGTTCCGTGGGCTCGGGGACAATCATCGATGATGACGCCCTTCCCACTGTCAGCATTGCCGACGCCGGAAATGTGACCGAAGGGAACTCCGGTTTCACGACGGCTACGTTCAACGTGACGCTCTCGAAAGTCAGCGGTCAAACGGTCACCGTCGATTTCGCAACGGCCGCGGGGACCGCGACAAGCGATATCGATTTTGTGAACACGACCGGAACAGTCACTTTCGCGGCAGGACAGACCAGCCAGACCATCACCGTTAATGTCGTCGGCGACGTCAATCTCGAGAATTTTGAAACGTTCCTCGTAAACCTGTCGAACCCAACCGCCGCCACCATACTCGACGGGCCGGGGGTCGCCTCGATCGTCAATGACGACGGCAACCCATCGATCTCGGTCGCAGCCGCGTCGGCCCTCGAAGGTAATCCGTTGGCCTTCGTCGTCACACTCTCTGGCAGCAGCATTCTCCCCATCTCCGTGCAGTTCGCTACGAATGACGGGACGGCCAGTACAGTCGGGGGATTGGGACAGTCGGACTACACGGCTGCCAGCGGCACGTTGGCCTTCTCACCCGGTGAAATCCAAAAGACGATCTACGTCAACACGATTACGGACGACGTTGACGAAGACACCGAGACCTTGCAGCTGCAACTCTCCAGTCCGACGAACGCCTCGCTGGGAAATTCGACCGCCACGGGCTCCATTCTTGACGGAAACACATCGCCCACACTGAGCATCTCCGACGCCATTCTGAACAGCGAAGGGGACACCGGCCTGAAAACGGTCGTTCTGACCGTCCAGCTCTCTCACGCGAGTAGCCGGCTGGTCAGCGTCGACTTCACCACACAGGACGGCAGTGCGTTGTCCGATATTTCCGGCGGGTCCGACTATATCGCCACATCGGGGACAGTCACGTTCGCACCCGGAGAGACGAGTAAGACCCTCTCGGTCAGCGTTGCGGGAGATGTTCTGTCAGAGAACGACGAGACCTTCCATGTTGTCCTGTCGAACCCCAATGCTGCCACAATCAACGACGGGACCGGGACTGTCGTAATTGTTGACGACGATCCCGTTCCGAATGTCTGGCTGGCTGGCTCGGTCGCTGCACTTGAAGGAAACGGCGGAACGACGGCAGTCCCATTCACCATTCGCCTCAGCCAGGTCAGCGGGCGGGCGGTCACGGTCTTCTACGACGTGCAGGCCGACACCGCCAGTCCGGGGATTGACCTACAGACCGGCAGCAACAGCGTGACGATTCAACCGGGTCAGTTGACCGCGACAGCCTTCGTCAATGTTGTTGGCGACCTGATCGACGAGCCAGTCGAAACCTACACCGTTTCACTGACATCGGCCGATGGAGCCACTGTCATCGGGAGCGCGGTTGTCGGAAGCATTCTTAATGACGATGCGGTTCCGACGGCCTCTGTGACTTCCACGACCACACTCGAAGGAGGGACGGCCGTCGTCAACGTCAGTCTTTCCTCTGTCAGCGGTAAGACCGTGCTGGTCGACTATGTGGCCCAAAGTGGAACGGCGATTCGCGGCAAGGATTTCAATGCGGCGACCGGAACACTCGTGTTCGCTCCGGGCGAGACCCAGAAGACCATCAGCATTTCGACATTGGCCGATGCCGTCCACGAAGCGAACAAGACGCTGCAAGTTGACCTGCAGAATCCCCAGTACGCAACGCTGGGCACGTCGAGCGGTGTGGTCACGATCGTTGACCTGTCCGCCCCACTTCAAATTACTGTCGACGACTTCCGGCTGTATCAGTCTCCCAACGCCACAGCCACGGGGTACTTTACAATCCGGCTGAGCACGGTCAGCGAGCGAACCGTGCAAGTCGATTACGCGACAGCCAATGGAACCGCTGCCGAAGGACTGCACTACACTCCAGTTGGGGGAACCGCTGTGTTTGCCCCAGGACAGCGCGAAGTCGAAGTGGCCATTCCCCTGCCCAATAGCGGCCTCAACGCAGTCGGCAAGTCGCTGTTTGTCAATCTCTCCAATCCGGTCCAGGGTGTTCTGGCAGACGGACATGCGGTCGGAACGTTTGGCCCCCAGAGGCTGATCGTTAACGGCACTGCCGCAAACGATGACATCCGTATTTATCTGGGGAACGGCTCACTGGGGTCGATTCACCAGGTGCAAGTCAACGGTGTTCTGACCACCTACGGCACACAGGCAGCCAGCGCCATCCAGATCAACGGACTGGGCGGTAAAGACGTGTTACGTGTGTATGGGAGTTCCCTGAACGACACGGCCATTCTCTCGCCATCGACAATCCGATTGACAAGTCCTATCTACGAAGTCACCAGCACTTCGACTGAGGTGATCTCCGTATACGGCGGAGCGGGGCACGATCGCGTCGACTTCTTCGACTCCGCGGGAGCCGACACTTTCGACGCCGCCGGAAGCGTCGCCTGGATGTCCACAATCGGGCAGTCGAATGGCGTCACGGGCTTCGA
>CALJUK010000332.1 GCA_937975745.1 uncultured Planctomycetaceae bacterium
CACGGTCTCGCCAGCGGACAAAGCGCGTTCCAGGGTGGCCGAAGTCGAAACAGTTCGGATGCAGAATTTGTGCGACAAGCTCCGCCGATTCGACCAGTCGGGGGCCGGGCCGATTGAAATACTGATGCCCGTCAAGGAGATAGACCTCGCCGTCGCAGACAGCCCGGAGCGAATGCCAGCCTGGCTGCAATTCCAGCGAGGTCATTTCGTCGGCCGTGCGAGCGATGTCGAAACCGCACGGCATGACCAGAACCACGGCCGGTTGGTTCGCGACCAGTTCGTCCCACTCCATCCAGGGGGAATGCTGACCCGCCTGACCGAACAGACATTCTCCGCCAGCCAGCGCGATCAGCTCGGGAACCCAATTGCCGGCTGCCATCAGCGGATCGATCCACTCGATGCAGGCGACTCGCCGCGGTAACTGCCCCTCGGGCCGCGCACTCGTGATGCCTTGCAGTCGGGACTGCAATTGGACAACCAGCGATTCCGCCTCGGACTCTGCACCGATCGCGGCACCAATCCGCCCGATGTCCGACCAGATATCGTCAAGACAGGCGGGTTCGACCGCGACGACTTCCGGCCGGCAGACCAACCGTTCGGAAATGGCCCGCTGCACATCCGCCACGCTGACCGCGCAGACTTCGCACTGCGATTGTGTGATCAGAATCGTGGGCTGCAGCCGCTCGATCACATCATCCAGCAGGCGGTAGATGCTGCCGAAATCTGCCAGCGTGGATTTAACCTGCGAGTCGATCTCGCGGCTGGTCCCGTCCACGGAGAACTTCGGCTCGCAACAGATGGGCAACTTGACCACATCGGGTGGAAAGTCACATTCGTGAGATCGCCCCACCAACTCCGAACGTTTTCCTAGCGCCGCGACGATTTCCGTGGCGCTGGGCAGGAGCGAGATGATTCTCTGCTGTGACTGCATTCCGACGCGTCACCGAAGGATGGACTGAGCGTTTCTGGGGCCGAGAACTCGCGACCGGGGGACTATCGTCCCGACGGAACGGTCTCTGCCACAGGTTCGCCCACCGAGACACCCCGCTCGGCATATGCCAGACCGCCAAACAGGGCGATCGAGTAGACAGCTGTCGAAAACAGAGACAACCGCAAGAACGGCAACGCGGCGATGTAGCAGGCGGCCAGACCGCCCAACGTGTGTGGGTACATATTGTAGGTGAAGAAGGCACCGAGGTTGGTCAGCATGAAGAAGACGACCTCAGAGATGACCGCGACACCGGCAATTCTCGCAACGGTCGTCCGCTTTCCGACCCACATTCCCAGCACGGTTTGAAACACCACGCAGGCATAGACGATGGGCATTGTGGAGTGGAATGCGAATTCCCAGTGACCGCTCACCAGGCCGATGGCGAGATCGCTGACCAGCAGCATCACCAGCGGATAGGTGAGTGATTGCTTCCGCGAGGCGAGGACGGCTCCGCCGAGAAGACACGTCGCAGTCAGAGGCGAAAAGTTCCACGGATAGACCGCTTCGCTGCTGATATCTAACCCGGCAAACCGCTGCAGGACGTAGGGCATCAACCGCAGAGCCAGCGTGTAGACCAGTGCGCCGATGACAAATGCCTGACGAAAATTCCGCATGATTGACTCTCGCTTCGACAATAGTTCTCAAACCGGATCAAATTCTGCCCGGTAGGGTAATCAGAATAACCCTCTTCTAACAAAATCGCACTGCAAAGTGAAACGTCTGGCCGTTCATTCTGCTGTCGCAGCCGCCCGTTCCAGCCGATCGTTCAAGGCCCGCCCCAGTCCCCGATCCGGAAACCGTTCCGCGAGAATGACATCCAGCCCTTCTGCATCCAGGACCCGCATCTTCGCAAAAAAGCCTGCAGCCGCCTGCGTCAGATTTCCCTCCCGCGAGAGAACTTCGACCCGCTGAAATGGACGTAGCGTCGAAGGAGGAGGTTCGCGGAAAGCCAGCAGCCCCCACCGGCCCGCTGTGATGGACTCGCCCGAACGACGTAGCCAATCGGCCACATGATCAGCGATCACGACCCGCGCCCGCGGCGCGTAGTGCTTCGGAAGCATACCGGGCGCATGCTGTGCCACCGTCGGATCAGACGTCGCCTCCGGAACGCGGACCGGACCAATGACCGATTCGATTTCTTCGACCGGGACACCGCCGGGACGCAGCAACCACGCGGCATCGTCCGTCACCCGCACGACTGTCGACTCGATGCCCACGCGGCAGGGACCACCATCAAGAATCAGATCGATTCGGTCACCGAGTTGTTCGGCCACGTGTTCCGCCGTCGTCGGACTTAACCGTCCGAATCGATTGGCGCTCGGCCCGGCCATGGGGACAGCCGCCAATCGAAGCAGTTCCAGCGTCACCGCATGATCGGGAATTCGGACCGCGACGGTCGACAAACCGGCCGTCACCAGATCGGGAACTTCCGGCTGCTTGTCCAGGACCAGAGTCAGCGGACCGGGCCAGAAACGTTCCCCCAATCGACGTGCGCGGTCGGGCATCTCAACGGCCAGTTGACCGATCTGATCAAACTCGGCCACGTGTACGATCAGCGGGTCAAACTCTGGGCGCTCTTTCGCGGCGAAAATGCCGGCAACGGCCTCCAGATCGAACGCATGCCCCCCCAAGCCGTACACCGTCTCCGTCGGGAAGGCCACCAGACCTCCTCGGCGCAGGACGTCGGCCGCCTGGACACTGTCTGTTGTGATCGGGCATTTCATGGACGCAAAGACCGACGGGAAGCCGGAACGAATAGGACCCACTGAGGCGTTAAACGTCCCCGATGATCGTCCTCGGTACGGTCGGCGTCAACTCTTGAAGCCCGCTTCACACTGTCAGCGTTGAGATCGCAAGGACAGTATCACGATGTCGGCTGCGGAAGCGTCAGGAGGGGAGCGATGACAAGCCGAATCTTGCACTTGTGCGGTTCGATCATCCGCGAAAGCGTTTCTTCTGATCCCGTCTTCCCCGCATCAGGCATCGCCAGCGGTTTGGAATCCTTGCTGTGACTGCTGTGTTTCGCGGAGACAGTGCGCGGCGATTGCGACATCGTGACGTCTTTTCGTCTGCCGGAATGTGTTGGCGGCATGGCGGTTACCTCAGTTGCTGATTCTGCCGCTGTTCCTGTGGTGTATCGAGCATTGGTTGGGGAACGGATGGTGGCAGAATTCCCGAATGCCCGGTCCGCAGGGGTTCTCGAGGAGGTTGTGTGGCTGAGGCCGGCCGAAAATGCGATGTCTGCGTAGTCGATGGCGTGGGACGATGCTGGGCGGTGTTGGAATCGACGGCAGGTTGCCCTTTGGACCCCAGCGCCACGATTTGGGCGTCGTCCCGCTCGCGGCGGATTTCATCGAGCCAGAGTTGCGCCTGGGAGAGCTCTGGGTTCTTGATTGCCGCCTGCAGAAAACTCTGCTCGGCACCGTTGTGGTCTCCCGCTTCGTATTTGATCAGTCCCAGGTTGTAGTGGGCCTGCGCATCGCCGACAGCCCGGATCAGATGCGTCATCGACGCTTCGTACCGCCCGCTGCGTGCTAAGGCCACCCCCAGATTGAAGCGAATTTCGGCATCGTCGGGTGCGGCGCGCATTGCCCGTTCGAGGTACTCGATTCCTTGTTCGGGCTGACCGACGGCGGCGAAGTACTGCCCCACAGACGAAAGAACCTGCGGGTCATACGGTTTGAGCTTGAGAGCCTGGAGGAAACCTTCACGAGCGGCTTCATTCCGGCCGGCCATCTGGTCCAACCGGGCCAGCCCCATGATCGCATCAACGGATCGCGGGTTTTCGCCGAGAACCGATTCGTACGAACTGCGAGCTTCCGTCAGGTTGCCGAGTTGCTCCTGCCAGCGGGCATAGGCAACCTGAACGCGTGACGTGCCTTCATCTTCGCTACTCTGCGAGAAAGGGGACGGCAGTGACAGATAGCCTTTCGATTCGGACAGCGAATTCGAACCGGTCGCAGCGCAGCCGGAAAGCCCGACGACCAGAATGCAGGACAGGGCCTGACCATGCCAGCGGTCCAGAGATTTCCACATCATGCGCACCTCCCTGTGCGTTGGCAGTGCCCCCCAAGAGTTGGCGACTGCCCTGAAGTCTATCGTGTGCCGCTGCACTGACTCGATGCCAGGGAGTCGGGGAGGTACGTCGGGCGGCCTTCTTCCGTGAAAGTCCCACCCGGCTCGCGTCACCGCAACGACTTGCAGGCAACACTTGGCTGCGGATCGAATTCCCGCCTTAAACTAAACCTGGCAGAAGAATCGTCGCGCCGCCTCCGAGACCAAATCCGGAGTCAATGCAGTCTCCTGCCCTCTGAATCGGCAGATTGATTGTGCAATCTCCAGTAAATCTCGCGGGTCGCTTGATCTGGGGGGTTTACCGTTGTCGTAGTAATTTGCGTAAAGGAAATCGACAACGTCCGGGCGGGATGGGAGGGCAGGCTGCTCACAGTACAACCGGAAGAGCGCCTCGAACACCGGACGTTCCGGGCGGCCGATCTGAATTATGTGCCGGATCCGCCGCAAGAAGGCCTCATCGACCAACTCCCTGGGATTCAAATTGGTCGAGAAAATGATCAGTTGCTCGAACGGAACAGAGAACTTCTTCCCGGTCGCCAGGGTCAGAAAGTCAATCCTCTCTTCCAGTGGGAGAATCCAGCGGTTGAGCAGGTCCCGGGGACTGACGATCTGCCGCCCGAAGTCGTCGATCAGGAACACGCCGCCATTGGCCTTGATGTGCAGCGGTGCCGTGTAGTAATTGCTTGACTTGTTGTACCGCAAGTCGAGCATTTCAAGCGTTAGCTCGCCACCGGTAATGACCACCGGCCGCCGAACTCTCTTCCAGCGGAGGTCTCCCCCTGGATCGGAGCTTCCCCGCTTTGCTCCCGCTGCCGGGTCGACAGTCTCGCCGTTTGACTCTTCAACCACCTGGTGGATGGTGGGGTCAAAGACCGTGACGATGCCCCCCTCGGCGTGGATCGCGTAGGGGACGAAGATTTCGCCGCCATGCTCGTTCAGAAAGCTGCCCAAACCCTTGGCAATTTGCGTTTTACCGTTTCCGGGAGGGCCGTACAGAAAGATGGATCTCCCGCTGCAGACGGCCGGCCCCAATTCTTCCAGGAGTCCTCGCCGAATGATGAGCGTCCGGAAGGCCTGCTCGAGCGCCTCGGGGAAGCAGCGAATACCGCTGACCGTCTGGTGCCGTGACTGCTCGTAGTAGTCCTCCAGCGAGACGGGGGCCGGCCCGACATAGCGGCAGTGCTCGAAGGCCTCGCGAGCCCGTGTCCGACCGAGTTCCGTCAAATTGAAGGCGAACGATGCACTTCCGATGACGTCTCCTGATGAGACTTCGATGCACTTTTCGTTCTTGAGATAGCGTAAGGCCTCGTCAATCACCGTGAACGGCAGCCGAGACTGGCGGGCGATGTCGATCCCGAGCATCGATCGCTGCATATACAGCTGCTTCAGAACCAAGTCGCAGAGGTGCATCAGCGACAGGCCCGTCTGTTTGACCGTCGTCGGCGTCCGCAACGCCGGCGGAACCAACTGGCGACCTGCCGACCTGGGAGGCGGAGCGAGATAACCGTCCGTTGGCCGAGTCTCGCCACCCTGCCCTGCGGGACCGGCAGCGGACCGTTTTTCACTCGCAACCGGGGGCTGTGTCGCCGGAGGTTGCCCCCCTGGTGTCGGCGCCGACGGAGCCAAACCGGGCGTCGTGATGGGCCGGGAATGAAAAATATCGTCGAAGAGATCGCCCCGCGGCGATCGGCCAGACGAGCCGGCCCCCGATGAGTCGTGCGAGTCGTGATCCGACGGTTGGCGGCCGATCATTTTATTGTTTGTCCGTCGTGTCTATCGCCGTGATTGTTGCTCAAGCCGGATGCCGATTGGGGCAATCGTTTAGTTGCTACCACTCACTCCGGTCGGAAGCGGTGGTTACAGGATTCGCGGCTCGGGTTGGGTTGCCAATTCGGTCCGGTGAATATTGAGGATTTCGTCGGCCGGACGTCCCAGCGGCGACGTCACACGCAACATGATGGGGGGCACGCTCTGTCCGTGGACCAGTTCGGCAGACAACTGTTGGACGC
>CALJUK010000333.1 GCA_937975745.1 uncultured Planctomycetaceae bacterium
AACGACAATGCGGCGGTCCGACGTGGTGATCCGACGTTTCTGCGGACGTCCCAGCCGATCGATCGAGTCGATCGTGTCGACCTCTTCTTCCTGCTGATAGGTGTAGGCAGGAATCCCCTTGGTGCGGAGCTCGTAGACCAGTTCGGCGGCAGCTTCTTCGGCTGTCACGGCCCCTTCGGGCAGCGCGTCGCTGGTGGTCTTCATGCTGGCCACCATAATCATCCAGGGCCCATGCCGCTTGGTGATGTGGTACGACTTGCCTTTGACGGCTTCGATCGGGGCGGCGAGTGAGACGGACGCCAGGCACAGCCAGACCAGAAACGCGCTGAGCCCGGGAAGTTTCGAGACCGCTTGCACGATCGCCTCCTTGCGATTGCGTCACATTGAAACGGGAATCGTCCTGACACCGCAGAATGCAGTGATGACGATGACAGACGAGGGGCCTTCCAGCGGGAGACTTTCCCCCAGGGCGGCAAACGGCGGGGATACTACCAACCGGCGGAAATTGCGTCTAGGCCGACTCTTCCCGGGCAAATCGTCCGACGGTAACCATCTTCTAACCGGTCACTTACGACCACTCAGCCTGATTACCCGGGAAAGGGCCACTGCTCGCCGAGCGCCTCACGCTGCAGAGCCATCAGGTGGCGGATGCCGGACTCGGCCAGATCCAGTTGAGTGTTCAACAGCTCTCGCGAGAACGTCTGCCCCTCGGCTGTTCCCTGGATCTCAACCAGTTCCCCGGCACCCGTCATGACAACATTCATGTCGACAGCCGCCGAGCTGTCTTCGCGATAGTCCAGGTCCAGAACCGGCTCGCCATCAACGATGCCGGCACTGATGGCTGCAACACAATCGGTCAGAACACGCCGCGGGTCGGGTCGCCCCGCATTGAGCACGTTGATCGCGTCCACGAGGGCAATGAATCCTCCTGTAATGCTGAGAGTGCGGGTTCCGCCATCCGCTTGCAGCACGTCGCAGTCGACCGTCACGGTCCGGGGGCCCAACGCGGTGAAGTCGACGACGGCACGCAGACTCCGACCAATCAATCGCTGGATTTCGGTCGTGCGGCCATCCACCTTGGTACGATCTCGCCTCTTTCGGGGGGATGTGCTGCCGGGAAGCATGTTGTACTCTGCGGTCACCCAACCGGTCGGCTCGACCTCTCGCGATTCTTTCCAGGGGGGAACCGTCGCATCGATGCTGGCGGGACACAGAATAACCGTGCAACCGGCCTGAATGAGCACACTGCCAGGTGTCGCAGCAGTAAGGTTGCGCTGAATGGTGACCGGACGGGGTTCGTCCGGACCGCGTCCGTCGTGTCGCTGTCGCATGATATCCTGTCGTTTGTCGAGTATGTCTGAGCCTGTTCAGACGAGAGCGTATTGCGAGTGTTCGCACGGGTGGTCAGAGCGTACGTCGTCATCCTGGCGTGCCATCGGCTCCGCCAACGCCGACGCAAGTGTTCGCCTTCTCCTCAGTTGCCCTGGCATGGCCAGTGACATCCAACTTGGAGACCATCAAAGATGGCCCGCTCTTCGCGATTGTTGCGTGTCGAGCGCTCTAGAAGCGGTTCCAAAACCTCTGTGTGCTTCGTCTTCGTCCTCTGAATGCTGGCCGAAGACTCGCCACCAACCGGTTTTGAAACTGGTTCTAGCGTGAGCGTTGGCGGTGCAGCCAGACAAACAGTCCTTTGGCCAGATGCTTGCGGTTCTCCGCCTGCTCGAAGACGACACTTTGCGGGCCGTCGACAACTTCGTCGGTCACTTCAATGCCGCGTCGTGCCGGCAGACAATGCATGAAACGGCATTCCGCCGGAGCCTGACTCATCAGGGCACCGTTGATTTGGTAGTCCGCGAAGGCCTGCTGGCGGGTTTCTGCTTCTTTCTCTTGTCCCATACTGGCCCAGACTTCGGTGTAGACGACGGACGCGTCGCGGACGGCGGCCGCCGGATCGTGCGTGACGATCACATCCGCCGAGGGCATCCTCGATTTCAAACCCGACAAAAACTCTGCATCGACCTGGTATTCGGGTGGCGTGCAGATGGTGAACGGCAGTTGGAGATGGGCGGCAGCAATCGCCAGTGACCGCGTGACGTTGTTTCCATCACCAACGTAAACCAGTCGACGATCGGGAAACGTGCCGAAGACTTCCTTGATTGTGAACACGTCCGTCAACGCCTGACAGGGATGGAAGCCATCGGACAGACCGTTGATGACCGGGCAGCTGGAAACGGTGGCAAAGCGTTCAATCAATTCGTGCGAGAAGGTCCTCAGCACGACGAAATCCGCGTAGCTGCTGGTGACGCGGGCGACATCCTCCAGCGACTCGCGTCCTCCCAGCCCGGCTTCGGCACAACCCATGAAGGTGCCATCGCCCCCCAGTTCGTTGATGGCCGACTCGAAACTGATGCGCGTGCGAAGCGACGGTTTTTCGAACAGTTGGATCAGTGTATGGGCGGAAAGAATATGCGGCCGATGACCGGCGGCCCGGTCGGCTTTCAGTTCAGCCGTGAGCTGTAGAATGTCTTTGATGTCACTGGCGGTCAGATCAAAGAGTGTGACAAGGTGTTGCATAACAAGGCCTTCAACATGCTGTCCTTGGCTCTCGTCCGCCGAGCGCGGCGACTGTCAGACCAAAGCAGCAACGAAACGCTCATCCAATACCGTCCTCTGAAACGGCAAACAGCAGCAAGGCATCTGGGGTGGACTGGCAGGCCGACACGTATACCGCCGACCGGCAACATCAGGCGTCGGAGGCCGTCTCGCGGAGGACATCTGCAATGACCTTACAGCCTTCGTCGATCTGCTCCGCGGTGATATTCACGGCCGGTAACAGACGGACGACAGTATCATGCGTCGCATTGATCAGGACGCCCTGCTTCATGCACTTTGCAACAGCCGGAGTCGCCGGAATCGTCAACTCGACACCGATCATCATGCCCCGGACACGGATTTCGCCGATGATTGGCAATTCCTCCTGTAACGCCTCGAAGTGCTGCCGAAACCGGTCAGACATCTGCCGGCAGTTCTCCAGCAGACCGTCTTCCTCGATCGTTTGCACGGTTGCGATCCCGGCCGCCATCGCCAACGGGTTTCCGCCGAACGTACTGGCATGCATACCGGGCCGCAAGCTGGGGGCGATGTCATCCTTGGCGATGAGTGCGCCACAGGCGACACCACCGGCCAGGCCCTTCGCCAACGTCATGATGTCTGGTTGTACGTTCCACTGCTGATACCCGTACCAGCTTCCCGTCCGGGCCATTCCGGTTTGCACTTCGTCGAAGATCAGCAGGCAGCCGTTCTCGTCGGCGATGGCACGCAGGCCGGCCAGATAATCGTCGTAGGGGATATTGACGCCTCCTTCCCCCTGAATTGGCTCGATCAGGATGGCACACGTTTCTTCGTCGACCAGCTCGCGAACCGCCTCGAGATCGTTCCATTTGCAGTAGCGGAAACCGGCAACCAGCGGACCGAGCCCCGCGTGGTACTTGGGTTGGGCCGTCGCGGTGACGGCACCCACAGTGCGGCCGTGGAAGCCATTTTCGAACGTGATAATTGTTCGACGGCTCTCACCGGTATGCAGGCGGGCCAGCTTGATGGCCCCTTCGATTGCCTCGGCACCGCTGTTGCAGAAGAACGCTTTGCCGAACCCCCGGGTACAGAGTAACTCGGCGAACTCTCCCTGCTGCTCGGTGTACCAGGTGTTGGGAACGTGAATCAGCCGCGCGGCCTGTTCCGCCAGCGCCTGAACAACACGAGGAGGACTATACCCAAGGATGTTGCAGCCCCAGCCGGGAAACAGATCGAGGTAGGATCCCTCTCCACGGACAAGACTGATGGGATACCGTGTGTAGTTGGGGATGACGTACCGATCGAACAGATCGATCGTTTCCTGGCTGCTGTGTGTCGCTGTGGTCACGGTCAGAATCTCCTCGTGGTCCGCTAAGCTTGTCGCAGGGACGAACTCCCTCGGGTTCACCGACGCTCAAGAAAGGAAGTCCGACATTCGGTTTCGCTGGCAGGTTCGGTCAGGACCCAGACCAGCAATCCAATTTAAGGCCAATCCACCAGATTGTTGACGGGGCAATCTCCGGTCAGGGGACAATCTCGGTGCCGATACCCCGATCGGAGTAAATCTCAAAAAGGACCGAATGGGGTTGTCGGCCGTCGACAATATGCACCTTTTCCACACCCGCTTCGAGCGCTTCAATTGCCGCATCGACCTTGGGCACCATGCCCTCCGCGACGACACCATCGGCAATGAGTTCGCGGCAGCGGCGGGTATCCAGGTGGGAGATCAAGGTTTCCGGTCGCTTGGGGTCGTGATAAATTCCCGGCACATCGCTGAGGAAGACGAGTTTTTCGGCTCCCAGCAGGCGCGCGACGGCCGCGGCTGCGGTATCCGCGTTGACATTCAGTTTGTTTCCGGCCCGATCGAGCGCCACCGAGGGGATGACCGGGATGGCTTCGGATCGGCAGGTCGCCCGGATGAGATCGCGATTGATATCGACGACCGAGCCAACCGCTCCCAAATCGTGCACTTGGCCAGCGGCATCTTTCAGTTCAAGCTTTTCGCCGACCAGACAGTTCTCGGACCCGTAGTGGAGTCCGCGAGCCATTCCCCCCTGGCCACGGATGCCTTGCACCAGCGACTCACAAATCTCTTGCGTCAGGACGCGGGCCACGGGTTTCCTGACGCTCATTTCGGGAACAACTCAAACGACCTTTGGTCAGTCGAA
>CALJUK010000334.1 GCA_937975745.1 uncultured Planctomycetaceae bacterium
GCAGCGGAACTTCCGCGACTGGAAGGGCCGCATGATGTCCGGCTGGGGATTCTCAGAGTCGCCGCTGGTCGACGGCGAACATGTCCTCTGCACGCCCGGCGGTCCGGACGCCATGATGGTCTGCCTCGACAAGATGACCGGCAAGGAAATCTGGCGATCCGCGATTCCGAGTAGCGCCGAAGGCGGGAAACCTGGGGCAGGCTACTCGTCAATCATTGTCTCGGAAGCAGCCGGCGTGAAACAGTATGTCACGCTGGTTGGCCGCGGTGTCATTGGAGTGCGGGCTTCCGATGGCACACTTCTATGGGGATACAGTCGGGTCGCCAACGGTACGGCCAACATTCCCACACCGATCGCTGTCGGAGATTACATCTTCTGTTCGAGTGGATACGGAACCGGATCCGCGTTGCTGAAACTGTCGGCGAAGCGGGGTGGCGTCGAAGCCGCGGAAGAGTACTGCCTCGACGGAAAAACCCTTCAGGACCACCACGGCGGAATGGTCCTGGTCAGCGACTACGTTTACATGGGGCACGGCCACAACAACGGCTTTCCCGCCTGTGTCGAATGGAAGACCGGCAAGATCCAGTGGGGGGGCAAAATTCGTGGCCCCGGAAGCGGATCCGCTCCGGTCATTTATGTGAACGGTCAATTGATCTTCCGCTATCAGAGCGGTGAGGTCGCACTCATCCAGGCCACTCCTGACGAGTACCGCCTCAACGGAACATTCACACCAGAAGTGGTCGCGAGTCCAAGTTGGTCCCATCCCGTCGTACTCGACGGAAAGCTCTACTTGCGCGAACAGAACACGCTGATGTGCTACGACATCACGCCGTAGGACCCGACGCCTCGGACCCGACACGGATCTGACACTTCGGGGCAAGACATCGTCGAGAAGAAATTCAGCTGGAGACCGATTCGCCGCGAGATGCAGGACCAGTCGAGCGGCCCGGTTCCGCGTCGGTGCCTTCGTCGGCAGCGACGGAAGTCATCGGGAAATGCGGCCCCTTCAGCAGATGCTCGCGGGTGACGTTCTCGATGCGGAGAATTCGATCCCCCAGCGTCTCAACACGCCGGGACACTTCCACCGCGGTCTGTTCCATGCCGCCCGACACGAGCGTGACGACTCCCAGAAACAAGAGCATCTGGCCAACGGTGGCAACGAGCCAGCCCGTGGGCGTCAATTCGATCGGTCCACCAAAGTAACCCCACAAGACGATCGCCGTGCCGACTGTCAGTCCCAGAACACCAATATACGCCGTCAACTGACCGACCGCCTGCATCCAGTTGGTTGACGCATTCGGCTGTTCGGATTGGTTTGCCAGCAACTTGGCCTTGCCATGCCAGCCAGCCAAAGGATGCGCGCCATCCGCGCGCCATGTCCGCTGCTCGCCTGTGGACGGCGGCGACACGATTTGCGATGACGTGCGAGTTGTAGCCGCGCTCACAGATCCGGCGTGTGCGCCGACGGCTGGTTGCTCGGGAATCGGCTTCGGCTCTGATCCACCTGCCTGCTGTGCCTGGGAGTGGGCCCTGTCGATTCGAAACTGGGGCTTGGGTTTCTGCTTGCTGCCGGCCGCGGCACCCGAGTTCGCCGATGAGTCAGAACCGGTTTTCAGTCCCTCGTGTGCGGCAGTCTTCTTCGAGACGCCAACCGGTCCGAATGGGTCCAGCGGATCCACGTTCGACCAGCGGGCCAGCAATTCCCGCGCATCGCGTGACCGCCCGCCTGTTGCTGATCCTCGGACACCGCCCGCGGTTTCGGCATCGCCTCCACCGCTCCCACGCGCCGGTGGAAAGCCCACTTCGCCGCCGCAATGAACGCACTTCAAGCGCGAGCCGTCATCGTTGATGTCGGCAGGGGTTTCCGATTGGCAGTTGGGACACCACATTCGCAGTTTCCTGCTACCGAAATCCGGCTGGAACAACTCCCGGGCCGAAAAGTGGAGGCGTTTTCAGTGAAGAAGAGTGGATTGTTTTGACGGGAGTCATCGAGGGAGAGGGCCGCATTATGGTCAGAGACGCGTTTCACGCAAGACCGGTTTCTTCCGACCGATTCGGTCGGGCATTACGTCAGGCGGTGTCCGCTCCCAGATTTCGTGGTGTCTGCTACCAGATCTCGGTTCGCAGCGATGCACAAGCAGTGCCCGGACAAGGATCTAGGCAAATAGGGCGAATTCTGTTAAATATCCTCAGGAGTACACCACTGGGAGCCGGTGCGTGTTTTGCATCGTTGATGGAACATCGGGCAAGTGATAGACGCCCAGGGACTGGGAGGCTCGGGTGATGAAGTGGAAGGATCAACTGCCGTCGGCTGATCGCCTGCGCGAATCTCGCGTGTGGCGTTTGGTCTGTCTGCAGTCCACCCGCCTGCGACGGCGGTGGTATTGGGTCCGCCGCGATCAACCCGCGATGGCTTGGGCGGCCCTGTTCGGACTCTCGGGCCTTTTGCTTTCCATCCTGCTGTTCCTGGTTTGGCCGATGGATTCCAAGCCGGTGATAACGCCAGTTGACGACGAAACAGGCGTGGCGGCGTCCGAAGATAGTTCGACTTGGGAGATCCCTCAGTCGAACCCCTCGATCGTACTTCCACCCGATCCCTTTGCGGCTGAACCAGTCGTCAAGCCCTCTGCGGAACTGCCGACAGAAAAGTTCGTACGTGACGACTCGCCGTTCCGTAAGATTCAGCAGAAACCAACCGAGCAGCCGATTCCCGAAACGCCGCCTCGGATTGAAATCACCGCGGAACCGAGCCGGCCGCCAGCCGTTGCAACCCGTCCGCCGCACGCTGATCTGCAATTGGCCACCAGCCTCGGTCTCCAGCGGGCACCGACGGCAGAAGTGGTGCAGCAGAAATCGCCACCCGGCGAAGGGCTGCTAACCCGAGCGCTGGTCGACCGCATCACCAAGCAACCCTGGCCGGACGAACCCTGGAAACAGACCCCCCTCGACCGAACAGAAAAGCCGGTCCCACTTCCGTTCGATCGGGACTGGCTGATCTGCAAACCAACGCCGCCCCTGGAATCACTCGCGAAGTCGGCCACGCGAGGCGAGGAAACTCCCCCGGATCTGCCCTCGTCGCTCAAACTCGGCTGGACGCTCTCCAAGAAGATTCCGCAGCAGGTCAACCGCCAGAGTGCGTGGACCTACCAGATTGTCCTGCAGGCGAACGAGACGAACGCGATCGGGCCGCTGCTCATCTCGGAAGAGATTCCCGCTCCGTGGCGAATTGTCGACGCCGAGCCCCCCGCGCATCTGGAAGGCCAAACCCTCAATTGGCACCTCACCGAACTGCCGGCAGGAAAGGAAGCCGTCTTCGAGATTAAACTGGCGTTCCCATCTGACGGCCTCACGGCGTCCGAACCACAGCCAAAGGACGAACCACAGCCACAGAACGAACTCGGCGCAGACGCGATGGCCAAGGTCATCACGCGGACGCGAGTCCAGGTGTTGGCGGAGTTGGCCGCTTCCACGCGCATCGGCGAGCCAGGCGTTCAACTGGCGCTGCATTGCGAACCAATCCAAAAGGTCACACGCGTCGGCAAGGAGTTCCGGGTCCGATGCACGATTACGAATATCGGCTCGGTGAATGCGGATGGAGTCCGGCTGGAGGCCGATCTGCCGGACGCAGTCGAGCACCCGTATGGCCACCACCTGAAGTATGACTTCGGGGCTCTCCCACCAGGCGGAGAACGGACGGCCGTCTTGATCGCTGTTTCCCGTGCTGACTTTTCGGAGGCGATCAAATTTCGGGCCATCGCCACCAAAGCCCAGCCCGTCCCGCAGAATTTGCACATCAAGCTGCAACAGCCGCCGCGCTCTGCCGATGCCGACTGGCAACCGGTCTCCAGCGTTGCCGACGAAAAGTAGTCAAACTTCGGCATCGCACTCTCGGGTTACGGCGACTTCGTAACTCGTATGCCCGTCAGCATTTTCTGCGTCTCTCCGCCGAAAAATGGAGCGATCGGTGTGGAAATGCCTGCCACTGATAGGCACACTGGATAGAATGGGGCGTTTGCACCGGCAATTTGTCGCCGGGAGCACTTCGACTTCCACCTTCCATGCCAGTTTCCGCTCCGGATGCTCCGATGTCTTTTCGTCCACTTTGCTCCGGCTGTGTGACCTCCCCAACTGGAAACAGTGGTGTTCCTCACAAGCCCCGCGAGACCAATGAGCGTCACCGGTTCCTTGTGCTGTTGGTCTCCGCAGTCGTGACGTTCGCTGCGGGTGAAATCGGCTCCGTTGCCGTCCATCGCCTCCTTGCCAGTGACGATTCCAAAGCAACGTCGACCCGCAGTCTCGCCATTGATGCAGAGAGCATTGAATCCCGGCTGCTCGATTCGGCCAGCTACCTCGCTTCGGACGAGCTGGAAGGCCGCGGAGTCGGCACCGAGGGACTCGACCGGGCGGCAGAATACATCGCCGACACATTCACCCAGGCAGGTCTTCAAACCGAGCTGTACGGCGGGAAACCGTTCCACGTCTTTCACCGCAGCGGCAAGTATGTTCTGGGAAGTCGCAATGCATTGCACTTCGCCGGACCTAAGAGCCAGCAAGTCGATCTCAAACTGGACACCGACTACAGACCGCTCTCGATGAGTTCGTCGGGACGGCTTTCCGGTGAGGTGGTCTTCGCCGGGTATGGGATTACGGCTCCGGAACTCGATTACGACGACTATGCGGGCCTGGATGTCGCCGGGAAATACGCTCTGATCCTGCGGCATGAGCCCCGACATGCCGATCCTGACAGCCCGTTTGCGGGCAACGAGCCGACCGAACACGCCTACCTGCACCGAAAAATCTCCAACGCGGTCAAACACGGAGCAGTCGGTATCCTGTTCTGCACAAACGAAGCAGAAGTCCGTCAGGAGATG
>CALJUK010000335.1 GCA_937975745.1 uncultured Planctomycetaceae bacterium
GGTCAGTTCGGCCGTCGGAATCAGCCGGTTGACTGCGTCCAACAGGTACTGCATTTCGTGCGGCAGGGGGCGCACATTCTCCGGTCGGTCTTCGAAGCGTTCGTCGGTTGTTCCGACCAGCACCGCCATTCCGAACGGCAATACGAAGATGGGGCGACCATCGGGCGCTTCGGCGTAGATACCATTCCCGTGGATTGCCTCCCGCAGCCGTGTGTTGTACGTGATGAAATGGCTTCCCCGCGTGCCGCCGAACATCCTCTCGGCCGAAATATCGAGTTCGCGGAGCGTGTAGTCTCCCCAAGCACCGGTTGCGTTGACGACAATCAGGGGATTCAACTCGAAAACCGCTGGTTCGTCGGGGCGCAAACGATCGAAAATCTGATAGTTCGCCTCCCGCCGGCGGACGGAGTGATATGTCAGGAGTTGGAACGACAGGCCCTTCTCGGCCGCGATTTGTTCGCAGTCATGGAGGTTGGCGGCCACCAATCGTTCCGGATAGCGAATCTGTGCATCAGAATATGAGACAACCCAATGAAACGCCTTCTGGTCGACGGCTGGCATGCCGATGTCGTCGACGTTGTGGACGGCATGTCGTGGGAGACCACTGTCACCAGAAAAGCGATCGTACATTTCCAACCCGGCGGACACAGTCCACAGACCTCTCCGGGGAGTGTTGATCAGGTCAGCCAGCGACCCGAGCAACGGCAGCGAGTCGATTCGCAGAAAGCGGAGCCCGCCGCGGAGGAATCCCCCCAGTCGATTGTCGACGGGGATATGCAGTCGCAGTGGATGCGTCAGATGCGGGGCCAACTTCAGCATTCGCGTTCGTTCGACCAGCGATTCTTGTACCAGATGGAACTCGGCGTATTCCAAGTAGCGGAGTCCGCCGTGAATCAGCCGCGATGACCGCGCGGTTGCGCCGCAGGAAATGTCGAATCGATCGACAATCACCACGGGAATGCCGTGCAGCAGCAACTCCCGGGCGATGCCCGTTCCATGGATGCCGGCTCCAAGAATGAGAACCGTGCCAGCGGATTCCTGGGATGTCGAGCTGACATTCATCAGTTGGACCGTTCATCTGTCCCTGCCGCGTGATCGCCGGGCAGGGTGGGGTGTGGTTCGTAACCGTAGAAGTCGGCCAACAGTCGGTAGAGGGGTGGCATGCGGGCTCGCATGACACCCGGCCGCTCGAAGAATGTTTCGGTGGCGACAGCGAAGAACTCCGCCCGGTTGGCCAGTGCGTACGGGTCGAGCAGAATTTGGCGACCGGATTCATAGGTGGCCGAAAGGGTCTCGTATTCGCGGTGCAGTCGCCTGTCCCAATCTTCGTAGTCCGCACACCAGGGGGAAACGGGATTCCCGTCGGCTTGTCCGTCAATCATGTCAATTACGTGGGCAAACTCATGCACAATCACATTGCTATGGCCGGGATGTCGGACGTCTTGCAGGACTCGGTCCCAGGCGAGAATGACCGGCCCGCTCTGCCAGGCTTCGCCCAGGCGGGGCTCGTCTCCCTCAACAATGACACCGCCCGGTAATGCCGTCCGGCCTTGGGCGACGTAGGTGTCCGGATAGACGAGCACTGTCAGCAGGTTGTCGAAGCCATACGGACCCTGGCTCAGTGTCAGGCGGCAGGCATGGGCGGCGATGGTGTCGCTAACTTCCTCGGTGATTTCG
>CALJUK010000336.1 GCA_937975745.1 uncultured Planctomycetaceae bacterium
ATTGTCAGATTTGCACCGAAAAGTTCCGGTTCGACGTGCGATTGCCGTGGGTTCCGCCCCAACCGTCGAGAACGAGGAGGGTCCGCCGGAGGCTTCGCCGATGGTGGAGACTCCGGATTACGCGTTCGATCCGAGTGCTCACGTCGAGAACTGCTCCTGCGAATGCGAGCCGGAACCCGGTGATCCCGCCGGAACGGCGATCGAATGGGGTGACTACTATGACCAGCAGTTGAACGGCGGGGGAGCTTCGGACGAAGAAGAGGAGCATCAAGGAGACTGGGTTGGACAGTTTACAGTTGGTGGCGGAGGTGTGGTTCGAAATGGGATTACTGCGCCAACATCGGCGGTCGCGACCCACGATTCGTCAAACCCTGATGCAACACCCGCCGATTGGGATGAATTCTTCGCCGATCAGAAACGCCAGCAGGTGCTCGAAGCGTTTGAGTTTCTGTACGGCGAGGACGGTCTGAAAATGCTGAAGTACTACGAGGAGGCGGGCAATTCCTGGCACCTCCAGGATTACTCGTGGTGGTACAAATTGTTCTGGGACTCCGATCTGGAGTGGGTCGGTGCAGATTCAGAGATCACCATCAATGACGAACTCGATCCGTTCTCCGCTGCGCAGGAACTGATGAAACGGCTGCTGGAAGGCTGGGGCGACACCGATATTCGTGCACGAATAGTGTCCGATTACAATTCCAACAACGGAAAAGGGGATCAATCAGAGCTCTTCGAGCTTCTCCCGCTGACCAATACACAGGGACTCGCGGCAGGCGCAGAGATCACGGCGTTGCTAGCGGAAGCATACGTCGGTGGTATCCTTGAATGGACTCCGCAAGGAACCATTGTCCTCGTCTTCTCGTACGCGTCGGATGGTCAGTACGGCAACGCCGCGCTCACAGCGATTCCACTGCCACTGCACGCGATTCCCGAAGGCCAATTGGACGCAGTGATCGCTGCGGCGAAGAGCGGAACCAGGAATTCCGTCGACGAGGTGGCCCATGTTCTCCGCGTGGTGGACGATGCCGTTCCTGCAACCTCGTTGGACTCATGTAAGCACTTGTTCCGTATGCCCAAGTCGCCCGCGGCGATATTGAAGATTGAGCAAAAACTCGAAGAAATGCGCAACGCTTTCACAGATGCCGGTGGAAAATTCGTGAAGGTGAACGAGGCACCGAAGGATGCTTCAGGAAATCGGATCTACGGAAGATACATCCAGTGGGAAGCGGCTGATGGAAGCATCAAGCACAGGATCGAACTTTACATCGGACACAATACGACAACTCGGTTCCATGAGCTGTTGCACTTCGAACAAGCAGCGCAACATACTGGCTTGATGAGCCAAGCACACGAAAGCATTTTTGAAGCCGATGTCTTGTGGAAAATGTTGATGGAATGGGACTTCGTGCTGAAGTGATGGAGGACATCGATGCTGCTGTATCTCACTGCCGAACACATCGGCGACGAACGGATCGACTGCTTCGCCGAGTCCGATATTTGTTCGTTTGGGCAAGACGGTGTGCGCACAGATTCCTTCCACTCGATGGGGGGCGACTTGCAAAAATCGCATCTGGAGAGACGGGAGCCGGATGAACTGTTTCTTCATCAATCATGGGGACGAATCGCGGCACAGAATGCGCTGACAGCCGTCAGTGATGAGGATGGGTTCGAATTCTTCGGTGGCATTTTCGCGTTTGATTTTGAGGAAGGCACGCAATCCTGGAAGCCGGTTCGTTTTTTTCCTGACATTTCGACCATCGACGAACTTCCGACTTTCCGGAGAAACTTGTCGTATCTGGAAGAGCACAAAAAGCCGTGGGGTCTACGGGATGTCGATATTCAAGAAATCAGAAATCAGGCGAGTCGAGATCGGCTCAAAGGCGGTTTGTGCATTCCCGGAAAGCTGTTTTCGACTGGGCAAACTGTCGATGCGTTTCTTGAGCTGCGAATTCACGCCGGCGCGGCCATGATCGGTGAGTTGCACATCTTTGCCGACCCGGAAGTGCTGGGAGAAACCGGCGAGTTGATTCAGATCGATCACCTGACGGATCAAGTGGTGACAATCGGAACGGTTGAGAACCTCTTTGTACCGATCGCAGAAGCCAATCGCCCCAGTGCGCAATAGAATGGCCTGAACTCACACGGCCGAGAAATCGATCGGCCGCCATGCCGACGGAATGCAGGTGAACAACCGGGTCGGTCCCAACGATTCTGATCTGGCGGCCGACGTGGCGGGCGACATGAAGGAGAATCCGGCCGCCGCGGTGGCCGTGGCGACGAACCCGATTGCGGCCGGCGCCTACTTCGCGCACAAGGTCGACGAGCGCTACGGAGAGGAGATCGCCAAGGCGGCCGAGCAGGTGGAGGAAACGGTCGAAGAGGTGGGCGAGGCGGCCGGAGAGGCGTGGGATCAGTTCTGGGGTCAGACCGACTACTACGACTTGCACGAAGGGGCCGACATCGAAGCGCCGTCGGGCGACTGGGTCGGCGCGTTCGTCGGAGAGGCCAGCATCGAGCGGAATGGCATCACGCGCACGGCCGAGGAGGTGAGCGCGCAGGACCACGCCGTTCCCACGATGACCCCCGCCGACTGGGACGAATGGTTCGCGGAGGCGGTGCCGGAGGAAGTCGTCGACGACCCCCCGCCGCCGGTGCCTGATCCGCTGGACGAGCCGCCCGGCTTCTGGGACGACCCGCTCGACTGGGCGTTCGGCGGCGGCGGCCAGGAAGCGCACATCGCCGACATGAACGGCGACCCGATCGCAGGGTTTATGGGAGGCTGGATCCGCGACCTGGTGGGAGACGAATACCTGCTGGAGGCGTCCGGCTGGGAACTGGTGGGGGTGACGAGCGCCGCGTCGACCGCTATCGTGGTGACGTCCCTGTACGGCGTGCCGGCCGCTGTTGGACAGGCAACCAGCACCTGGGCCGCACTGGGTGCGTCAAAGATTGCGCTTCTGCCGCCGGTTCAAGTCGGTGCCGTTCAACTGGCGACGGGAGGCACGGTCGCCGTCACAATTCCCGCGGTGACCGTCACAGGTCAACAGGCAGTTGTTGCAGCGGTTGGCATCACACTGCTCTTGTCGGAGTACACTGAGCCAACATTGCCGACTCGCACAATCGTCAATGAGAATGGTGTGACGGTGGAGCACTATTACCATGGAGGTGATCACGGTCCGCCTCATGCACATGTTCACGGACAAGGACCAAGAACTCGCATCGGCCAAAATGGAAAGCCGTTGAAGGGGGACTTGGAGCTCTCGCCGGCACAGGAGAAAGTCATTCAGAGCAATCTGTCCACCATTCGAGGCGCTATCGGAAAGATCTCCAAGTGGCTTCGCTTTAAGAGGTATTTTGAATGACAGATGCAGTCACGATGAGAAATGCGTCAAGCGATGAATGACTCGATTCAGTGGATCTGGGTGTTCAAGGGAGAGAAGGGCACTTTCCCAAGTGGAGTGTTTGCTTCACGATCTTCTGCCATTGATTGGATCAAGAACCGAAGTCTATCGGGAACATTGACACGCTATCCGGTTGGCATTTCGGTCTACGACTGGGCTGTCGATAGCGGACACTTCATACCCAAGACCAAGGCACAGCAGTCCCCTCAGTTCGTAGGCTCGTTTAGCTCCGCGTATCTTGAACATTATCATTTTCAATCGGGAATTGAAGTGGGCGAAGCACAGTGACGTTGACACGGCGTGTCCGCGAGCATTTCGGCCGTTTGACTGTTTACGATCAACAGAGTCGGCGCGGGCGATCTGCCGCCGCATTATCTATCCGTCTACGGGGTGGGCGACGGCGACACCGGCGGGACGGTGACGATCGACGTCGACTACGGGCCGG
>CALJUK010000337.1 GCA_937975745.1 uncultured Planctomycetaceae bacterium
CCACTCACTCAGACCATCTCCCTCGGAGAGCACCGCTTCTACATGGTGCATGGGACCCCCCGTGATCCGCTCGATGAGTATCTGACCGATGACATCGCGGCCTGGGAAAAGCGGCTGGAAGATCTGCAGGTCGACTTCGCCTGTGTGGGGCACACTCACGTTCCATTTCATACGGATCTGGGTGGAACGCAACTCATCAATCCCGGAAGCGTTGGCCAGCCACGCGACGGCGATCCGCGGGCAGCGTACGCCATTATCGAGAACGGCAAAGTCGAGTTTCACCGCGTCAAGTACGATATCGATGCCGCACTGGAGCAGATGCGGCGGGCCGGCACCGAAGAGTGGGCCGTCGAACTGGCCGAATCGATCCTCCGCACCGGGGGCAGCGATGTCATCCCCAGTCGCCGACCGAAAGAGTAGGATGCCCAGAGCCCGTTCTCACTCACGTCGGCCTGTGGAAGGCGTCGCTTGCGAGAACGGCTCTCGTCGGAGATCAACATGACAACCCTTCCCGCCAAAGGTCGCCGACACCCGATGTGCATCGGCATTGTCGCCGCGGCTGTGCTGGTGGCTGTCATCTGGACCGCTCAAAACTTCGGCCAGCCTCCGATGCGACGCCACACCACCACGCAATCGACAGGGCAGGTTCCCCTCGTCCCCGCCACGCAGCAGCCATCCGTCGCCAACCAGGTTTCCATTACTGTCGAAGGTGACGTCCGGCTGATCGCGGCAAACGGTATTCCCGACCACCTGACTGGTCCATTTCCGAATCGAGGCAACCCCAACCGGATCGCACCGCAGCGATATCTGTACCGTGTCGCAGCCAATCCCCGGGCCGCCAATCGTCTGACGCCGCTCGGTATGCACAACTTCGGCATTGCGATCAACGGCGTTCCGTTCGATCCGGGTGCCGCCGAATGGTTTCTGGGGAATCCACAGGCGGGCTGGCAGTACGAAGCACTCTCCGGCGCGGTTCCGTTAGGAATCGACGCTTCCTACGCCCACGTGCAACCGACCGGGGCCTACCACTACCACGGCCTGCCAATGAAGCTGCTGGAGGAACTCCACGTACAGCCGAACCGCCATTCACCTCTGATCGGATGGGCTGCCGATGGCTTTCCGATTTACGCCCCGTATGGCTATTCCGATCCCGACGACGCGGACTCGGCCGTCAAGGTGATGCGGTCCAGCTATCAGTTGAAGACCGGAGCCCGGCCGCGTGGGAACGGCCAACCCGGTGGCCGGTATGATGGCACATTTCTGGCCGACTACGAGTATGTCGCACGTCTGGGTGATCTCGACGAATGCAACGGCCGGACAACGATCACGCCCGAGTTCCCCGAAGGAACGTAGGCCTACTTCTTGACGGAAGCCTGGCCCGTGATTCCGCGCTGCTACCGGGGTACACCCGCACCCGACTTCGCGCGTCGTGGACCGGGTGGTCCCCCCGGTGGCCGCCGTCCACCCCGTCGATAACGACTTGGTATCGAAGGGCAGTTGTCGGTCGCTTTCTGCGCGGTGACAACGCTGCTCAGCGAGTCGGTTCGGTCTTCGGACCGGGGATGGGTGACTCCCATCCGGCGAGGTCCGCGGGCTTCACCCCTTTGCGATAACCTTCGAACCGGAAGGTCGTCGGAAAGTACGGGCCGACCAGTTCGACATTGGCGTTCGGCTTGATTGCCTCTTCCATCGCGGCGGCCCAGAAGCAGGCATTGACCAGCAACCGGCGGTAGCCCTCATTCAGAATGTCTTCCGAAGCTCCGTATGTGGTCGCAAACACTCGGCCGACCTTCCCGGTGGAACTGCGATATATCCGGACCCAGGCACCCGGACAGGGGACTTTGTCCGCCACCGGAGGCGAGTCCGGTGTCATGCCGTCGAGCGGTTGGGCCATCGCCAGGACCGTGCTGTCTGGTTGCGGTTCGGTCCAGTATCCGCCGGCCTGCACCCACATGTCGTGGACGCCTCGCAAGACGGGGTGGTCCTGCTGAGCCGGCACAATGTCCAGCCGGGTACTCATTTTGTGGTTCGTGCCGTAATGTCCGGCCCAGGTTTCTCCCAAAATCTGCCGTCCGAATCCGCCCGGGAAATCTTTCCCTGCGTATTGGAACGAGAACCGTTCGTATTCTCCCTTGGCCGGGATCTTGAACGCGTGCGTCGATGTCCGCAGCCCGACGACCGGACCACCTCGTTCGAGGTAATCCACGATCGGCTGCATCTGATCGTGGGGGAGATTCTGAAACCGGAGGAAAATGACCATCAGGTCGGCCGACTTGAGTGCCTCGGTCCCAGGCAGATGGTTCGAACCGGGAACGATCTCCCCGGATTCGGGATCGACCGTGAACAGCACAGTGCAGCGAAAGCCATGACGTTTCGCCAGGATGCGGGCCAACTGGGGGAGCGATTCTTCCGAGCGGTACTCGTGGTCTCCCGCCAGAAAGACTATGTGACGGCCAACACCCGGTCCGGACGTCCCTTCGTAGACCAACGGCTCGGCCTGACAAATGAGCGGAGTCAAGGTAACCAGGATCAGTGTGACGATGGCTTGAATCGTTCTCTGTGGCACGATGACTCCTTGAGAATTGTCGGACGAAACATGGCCGAGGCGGCAACTGCGGCGGCACTCGTTCTGTGACGGTCCGCACTATGCAATGGGCCGCGTTGCGGACGCGACGCCGCCTTCGCTCGGCATTTCGGCTGGGACCAAAACCGAGTGCCACTCCTACGGCGCTCCGTCGAAATTATTTGCCGGCGGTTTTGTCTTCTGCGGGCTTCTCTTCGGCCGCGACTGTGATCAGAAGTGGTTGGCTACTGTACGTCGCCTTCATCACAAAGTTCAAGGAGACGTTGGCCATCACGCAGCATTGCTGCGGTTCGCACGCCGGCGCATCTTTAGCGGCCGTGAGCGTGATGTTGCCGGAAGAATTCTTCCCGGTGAGCAGTGTCTTGCTCTTCTTGGCATCGATCGTCACACCGACAGGCAGCGTGTCGGCAAACATCGAAGAGAGATGCCGATACAACATGTCGAGCGTCACGTTTTTGTCGAACCCCTCGGCTCGTTCGATGTCGACTGTAATTGTCTGCGATTCGCCCGGTTTGAGCGTGAGGGCATAAGTGCTGAGTGTGATCTTCCGCACGTCGCTGGGCGTTCCGACGGCCACCGTGTGCATCTCAACCGGGAAATGCCCTCGACCGCCGCCGGGGAAGTAGACTTCCTGCATCGGCTTGGCATCGATCGTTAATTCCAGCGGCGTGCCGTTGTTGTCGGCTGTGGCCGTCCCGTAAATGCGGACATTCGATGCGAGCGGCTTGGCGTCGGGAGAGGCTTCCAGAATGATGCAACCGTCGGTCTGCTTCGCTCCGGCCAGAATTCGCCCCGTGTGGGCCGTCACACCTTCGGGCAGCCCATCGATGTGCAGCTGAATCTCGCCATCAAAGCCGTTCTTCTTGACGGCCCGCACGAATATGGCCGAGCAGGTTCCCGGCGTCAGCCAGGACTTGTCCATGTCGGTCGAGAGTTCGAAGTACGGCTGGGAATGTTCCACCTGCAGGAAATAGACATATCCGTCGCCCCCCCGCAAATGGACGTCGCGAATTTCGACGATGTATTTGCCATCCGCCGGAGCGGCCCAGTTTTCGATTTCGGAATCCTGGTAGTTGATGCGATTCCACTCGCGGAGGTCGTCGTTCTCCGAGAGCGGGGCACCGTCTTCCTTGAGGATACGGACGATGGAATCCAGCTGCGACCAGTTCCGCCGGGCAATGACCTGCAGGCTGACGCGGTCCCCCTTCTTGGCATCGAAGACGTAGCAGTCGACGTCGGCTTCTTTTTCGATCCGTCCGCTGATACCGCACGGGATGGTCACCGGTTGGGCGGTGGCCGGTTCGTTGTTCTCTTCAGCCGATTCCACCACGCGCGGCAGACTGCTCACCACGACGGAGACGGGGTTGGTCTTCTGGTCGTCACCCATTGGCAGCTGCACGTCGAGCGAGCCAGCCGAGGCGTTCTCCGCGAGGCTCAACTTGACGAGTTTCTTTTCGGCCGGCAGACCGGCACCAACCAGTTCCACATCGCCCGGTTCGCTGCCGACCGAGACGGCTGTCGGATGGACGTTCGAAACGAACGGACGGCTGCTGGTCTCAATGGCGTACTGCCAGTAACGATTGCCCGAGTAGCGGACGTCGCGCACTTCCAGCAGGTATTCGCCCGGGTGTTCGAAGTGATGGCTGAGGAAGGGATCAGCCGCATACTGATTATTGGCGGCAGCGACAGTCGAGCCGGTGGCGGCACTCTTGACGGTGATGATCGGGTCGACGTGCGTCTGCAGATCATGAATCTTGTCTTCCAGCCGCATCCCCCAGCAGAGGAAGTTGACCGTCTTGGGCTGGTCGATGGTGAATTTGAAGAAGTCGACATCTTCCCCTTTCTCGACAGTTCCGCAGATTGTCGCGGGGAGTTCGACGGCCTGGGCCAGGTCGGGTGTGTCATTCTTGGCAGCTTCGTACACCACCGGGTTGGGCGTGACGAGCAGCTGACCCAGCGTACTGGCGCCGGTTGGGCCGATGATGCGGAAATCGCGCACACCGGGAATGGCGTCGGCGGCAATGTGGAACTTCACTTTGATCTTCGTCAGCGAGGGCTCTTTGCCGTCTTTGCCCAACTCCATCGGCGTGATGATCTCGCCTGTCACCCCTTCCCCATGCACGATGACTTGGTAGGCACCAAACATGCTGTAGCGGGACTCGACTTCGTGTTCCGAGTCGGTGCCGACCTGGGCGGCTGTCGGCTGCAGACTCATCAGCATCGGATACGATGTCTGCGCCCGGGCCGGAATTGCGGAACAGGCCAGCAGGCAACAGATCGCGATCGCGTGGATCAGGTGTTTCACGGGACAATCCTTCCGACGAATTGGAATGCGTTCGCTCGCGGCGGTGTGAATCAGCCGGACGATCGTTCTACTGGTTGAACATGAATCCCTTGGAGTTGATCAGCGACCAGAGCAGGTCTTCGAAGAAGACCTCGCGGGACGGGCTCTTTTCCAGGAAGTTGGTCACGGTGGCAATCTCCGACTGGTCCGGCTTGCGACTGAGAGTCAGCAGATACAACTCCGTGATGATCTCTTCGTCCGTCTTCTTCGCTTCGACGAGCTTGTGCACTCGGCCTTTCTTGTCGGCGATTTTCGTTGCCAGAATGTCGCCGTTCAGAGTGTGCAACGCCTGCCCCAGGTTGGCATCTGGCATGCGCTCGCACTCGCAAACGCTGGCTCGCTTTGGTTTGCCGAAGGTCTGCAGGAAGTAGTTCGGGTATTGTCCGTCCGGGAGTTCGATGGCGCGGGTACCGAGCGGCAGAGACTTGAACTTGGTCTGCACGCCGGTCACGGAGTCGATCGCGTCCAGCAACGGCTCAGCCGCCAGACGCTTCACGCGGAAGTGGGTGTAAAATTTCTCGTCAGCCGCGTTCTCGGGCGTGGGTTGCGAATCGACCTGGTACAACTGCGACGTCATGATCACGCGGATCAACTGCTTCAGATCGTACTTGCTGTCGACGAAATGCTTCGCCAGCGCTTCGAGCAGGCCCGGATTGGTGGGCGGATTGGTGCCCCGCATGTCGTCGATCGGCTCGACGAGACCGCGACCGAGCAGATACGCCACATAGCGGTTGGCCATGTTGCGGGCGAAATCCTTGTTCTCGGGCGAGGTCAACCAATCGCCCAGCGGAATCCGTCGGTCGAGCGGGTGGTCCATCTCTTCCCCCTGCAACGGCCGGGGCTTGAGAGTCTTGCCCGTCTTGGGATGGCGCACTTCGCCGGAGTTCTTCACCGTTACGACTTGTTCGCGACCGAACAGACCAAATTCCTGACTGTTCTTGTTCCCCACTCGAGAGAAGAACGCCGCGAACGAATAGTAATCTTCCTGGCTGTACCGCTCGAACGGATGGTGATGACACTTCGCGCACTGCAGCCGAACACCCAGGAACAACTGAGCCGTCGCTTCCGCCAGATCAGACGAGTTGTTGAACGTCTGGAAGAATGACGCGGGACCGCTGCTGAAAATGCTTCCTTTCGCGGTCACCAGTTCGCGGACAAACTCGTCGAAAGGACGATTGGTTCGGAACGACTCCTTAATCCAATTGTGCATGGCCCACATTTCCTGCTCGTTGGCGGCTTGGCCGTTGCTGGTGTTGCGGAGCAGATCGGACCATTTGACGGTCCAGTAGGCGGCATACTTGTCGTTGTAAATGTCTTGCGCGGGATCACCCGTCAGACCGAGCAGCCGGTCGATCAGCAGTTCTCGCTTGTTCGGCCGAGTGTCCGCCAAGAAGGCTTGCGCCTCTTCGGGAGTCGGCAAAGTGCCGATGGCATCCAGAAACGCGCGGCGGACGAATGTGGCATCATCGCATGTGGGG
>CALJUK010000338.1 GCA_937975745.1 uncultured Planctomycetaceae bacterium
TGAATGCACTGTCAAGGTTCAGGTTCTCGACGGGGAGAACGAGCAACCACTGCCAAGCCGCATCACACTCGTCACAGGTGAAGGAACACTCCAGTCGGTCGATTTCGACCAGTGTCCTTAGCTCGCGGTTCGTCCAGGAGCGATCTACACCGCAACGGGCCAGACCACCTTTCGCGTTCCCGGCGGCGATTACGTCCTCTACGCCGGACGCGGTTTCGAGTATTCCTTGGCCTCAGAAGAGATTCACTTGCAGCCCGGACAAACGGAATCTGTCGTATTGCGTATTCGCCGCGAGGTACCAACGCCGGGTTACGTGGCCTGCGATACTCATGTCCACACGCTGACACATTCCGGTCACGGCGACGCCACCGTGACCGAGCGGATGGTCACCATCGCGGCCGAGGGAATCGAGCTTCCGATTGCGACCGATCACAATCGACACATCGATCACCGCCCGTTCGCCGACGCTGTCGGTGTGCAACATTGGTTTACGCCGGTCATCGGGAACGAAGTCACAACGCCTGTAGGACACTTCAATATCTTTCCCGTTCCGGTGGACGCAGAGGTTCCGAAGCATCAACTAACCGACTGGAAGGCGATTTTCGAGGAAATCTCCCGGACGACGCACGCCCCGGTTGTCATTCTGAATCACGCTCGCGACTTGCACAGTGGAGTACGTCCCTTCGACTCAAAACGATTCCTGTCGGCAACCGGCCGCAGCACGGACGACTGGCCCCAACTGATGCAGGGGATGGAAGTCGTCAACTCGGGAGCAACACAGACAAATGTCCTGCAACTTTTTCAGGACTGGATGACACTGCTGAACCGCGGCGTTACGATCACACCGGTGGGATCAAGCGATTCACACGATGTCGCCAGGCACTTCGTGGGCCAGGGGCGAACCTATATTCGATGTGACGACTCGCATCCCGGACAGATCGACCTTGCGGAGGCTGTCGAGAGTTTCCGTCGCGGCCGGGTGATGGTCAGCTACGGGCTACTGGCAGAAGCGACGATTGCCGGCCACTCGTCAGGCGAGATCGCGACGGTCGATTCCGATGACGTCACAATCCAGGTCCGCGTGCTGGGACCGCACTGGGTGACCGCCGATCGGATTGAACTCTACTTCAACGGAGAGCTGATCCAGCAGAAGACGCTCGTCGCAGACGATGCTCCGGTTGCGGGTGTGAAATGGTCTGGATCTTGGACCGTTCCGAAACCACAACACGACGTTCACTTAGTGGCCATCGCGCGAGGCCCTGGTATTCGTGGAGCCTATTGGGCCACGGCCAAGCCATACCAACCGGCCTCACTTCGGCCTGTAACGCACGTTCTTGGCTGCAGCGGCGCAATCTGGCTGGACGGGGACGGTGACGGCGTGGTAACGCCAGCTCGAAGTTACGCTAAGAGGGCCTGGGAAGGCGCAGAAGGCGATTTCGCAAAAGTGCTCACCAACCTGCAGGGATACGATGCAGCAGTTGCCGCACAAGCCGCGGAGTATTTTCATTCGGCCGGCCACTCACTGACGACGCCGGAAGTCCAGGCTGCCTTGGCAAAAGCTGCCGCTCCGGTCCAGGCCGGCTTTGCCCGGTATCTCACGGCTTGGCGGGACCACGAGATCGCCTTGGTAGAATCCGCTGGGAAGGATCGTTGAATCCAGTCAGCAGTAACCACTCGGATTGGTGCCGTCAGCGGGAACGGGTCCGTAGGCGAACGACGAAGTCGTGATCCCGTCCGATCCGATGCACTCAGGCCGCGACTTCGAAAAAAAAAGGCGACGCCGCAACGGGACCCTTGCTACAGAGGTGAATCATGAGGGATAGCACTCGCTGGCTTGGATTGGTCGTCTTCATCACCGTCTGCCTCGGTGCCGGTGGTCTGGGGGCGATCGCAACCACACCCGAGATTGAAGGCTGGTACAAGACCCTTCGGAAGCCGGCCTGGAATCCGCCCTCAGCTGTCTTCGGTCCCGTCTGGACGACCCTCTATTTGATGATGGCAATCGCGGCGTGGATGGTCTGGAAACCAGCTGGATTCAAAGCCGCCATGCTGCCCTTGGCATTGTTTGCCGCACAACTTGTCCTGAACGTCGCCTGGTCCTGGATTTTCTTCGGAGCGTATCAACCCGGTTGGGCCTTCATAGCAATCGTCATTCTATGGCTGGCCATCCTGGTGACGACTGTGGCATTCTTTGGTGAATCGAAAATCGCCGGTTGTCTCCTACTGCCATACCTGGCCTGGGTCAGCTTTGCCTGCGCTCTGAACTTCGCGATTTGGCGGATCAACGTCGCTTGACTTGGATGCGTCGCTCGGCAGCGATCTACTCACCCGCCAAACGGAAACATTCAGCCTCTTGAACGGTCGTCCGAATGCGTCGAGAAGAGTCTGTTGCAGGATGGAGAGACTACAGATGACGACACGAACAGATATTCGTCCTCCTCAGCCAGTCTGCCGGTCATTGCGATGCACCGTGTGGCTGTTGCCGGCGCTGCTGATCGGCCTCGTCGACATTTCCACTGCGGGTGAACCACCAGCCAACAAGCCGGACAAGGACGAGCTGAACGCCTGGCGTGAGCAGGCGGTCGAGTACGCGCGCATCATGTCGCAAGTGAAATGGACGCCCGTTGCCGATGGTCTCCCCATCCGGGGAAAAGGCCATTTCAAAAAGGGAGTCGAGTACACGGGAGTGCCGTATTCCAGTGTGAAATCTGTGGGCCGGTATATTGGCCTGGAGATTTACCTCAAGACGTTCCTGGCCGCTGTGGAGAATCCTCTCAGCGTCCTCTACACCGAGACGCTGGCAGGAAAAGTGCCCAATGCGGCACCTTACTACGGTAAAGTCTGCTCCTCGTACACCAGCTATGCCTTGCAGTGCGGCACCTGGTTTGTGAGCCGCCATCCTGGTCCGGAATATCGCGAAGGAGTCCACCTGGTGGAGTCTCAGTCGGCACAGACTGTCGAGATTGGAGATGTCATCTTCACGCCCCCCGTTCGAGGCGGATCCCATGTGGAGTTTGTGACAGGGATCGTCCGCAACGACGACGGCTCGGTCACGCACGTCATCGTCGAAGAAAGCACGCCTCCCACGACGAGGACCACGAAGCGTGACGCAGCGAGTTTCGACGCACACATTTCCTCGCGAAATCGTGTGCTCTACCGAATTACCGATCTCGATGCCTGGCGTGCCGCCAATCGGGCCGAATCGTTTCTGTTCCCCAACTACGAAGAAGATTCTTTAACACCGGCCATTAACCGCGTGCTGCTCCTCGATCGCGGCGACTGGGTACCGTACCGCAAAGACCAGGTCGTCAAGTTCAACGTCATGGACCGGGATGCTCTGGGGGTTAAGGCCTTGGTCCTCCAACGCGGAGAAACGCCGCTGGAAAACATCGAGCTCGTCGGCAAGGGGATGGTTGAGCGTTCGTTCTCGACGTGTGGGGACTATACGGCGCATTGCATTATGCGTGACGGGTCGTCGAGTCAGGCATGCGAGTTCGCCGTTTGCGATCTCGATCTCAAACCATCCGTCACGACAGTGACACTTGGGACACCTTGGGAGATCGAGTTCACCTCCGACAACATGAAAGTCATCATCGCCTACTTCTATTGCGAGTCAGACGAGTATCGCCACCAGACGGTATTCGTCACCGACCAGGATCGCCAGAACGGCAGAGTTGTCATTCCCGCTGACCTGCTTGAGAAGACGGGACAATGGCAGATCTGGCTGATCGGCGAGAACAGGTACGGTCGCCTCAAGAAACGACGTGACATCGTCGTAAAGTCGCCAGCGGCCGCGGTGAAATGACCGGCAAACGAACCGACCGGTCGATTGCAGCAGGCAGGAAACAGACTCTTGCGGTCAAGGCGTGTCGTATCTCTTCGCGAGGTCCTGTAGTTCGGCGAAGATCTCTGCCCGGAGCGACGTCGGTTGCAACACCAACGCGTGGACTCCGAAGCTCATGATCCAACTCTTGATCTCGCCGGTGTCATCCACACCGAATTCAGCGATGAGGCTCCCATCGTCCTGGCGTTCGAACCGTTGGTGAAGATGCGTACGAGACTCTTCGACGTAGCCAGCAACATCTGTCGTGAAGCGAACACGAACAACCACTCCGCTTCGACCCGCGGAGAGCGAGCGGACGAGCAACCATTGCCGAATGAAGGGCATGATCGTGGAATCCATGACGCCTTGGCACGTATTCACCAGCGAACGAGAATCACTGTCGATCACATCGTAATCATGGCATGCGCCAAACGATGTCACACGTGCCACGTGTCCATTACGCAGTGTCCTTTGCTTCTCTTGGCAGCGTGTCCATGCCCCTCACGGCCTGCCGACAAAATAATGCACACACATTTATACATGAACACATGAGTTGAGGCAATGTCAGATTGGTGGTCTCCAGGTAGTCGACCGGGTGATGTCCACGACGTCGACTTGGTATTCGCGGCCCCCAGCACCTCGACGCCCCTACCGCACGAGATGGTTTCAGAAGTCGTCGCCGGGTCACGGACGACGCCCCCCGATTGAGACCAGCCGTTGGAGAACGTCATCCCGCGTCCGAAACCACTTGGGACTGGAATTGAGGCGGCTTCTCCACGACACGCGTCGTGCGAATATCTGTCCGCCTGCTGCTCGAATTCCACTCGGGATCAGGGCCGCGTGACAGCCCCCTGCCACCTTCCCAACGTCCGGCGAATGTCTCTCACGCTGAGCGATGCCTTCGCCTGCGGCAGATGCTACTTTTCCACAGTGACCATGATCTCTTCCGGATCTTCGGTGAGGACCAGACCACGAAATCGCACTTCCTGCGGCACCTTGTTCGAGTGAAGTTGCAGACCGATCGGCCCACGCTCACAAAGTTCAGGCATGGGGCCGGACCAATCCGCAACCCGTTTTC
>CALJUK010000339.1 GCA_937975745.1 uncultured Planctomycetaceae bacterium
TCGGTCGCCGAACTGTTCGAAAAACTCAAGAAAGAGACACGAGTCGACAACTATCTGACCGGAATCACAACCGGGGGAAGCAACTCCCGTATCCAGCAGACGTCGGGTGAAACCGGCTCGGGCGGTGTTCAACAGGCGGGTGGTACACCCCAGTAATACACGTCCGAGACTGCCGGAGAATGCCGGCCCAGGTCGTCCAGCGATCACGCGGCGTGTCGTCCTCTCCCTGGAGCAAGGCGGCACGCCGTTGTCCGTTTGCAGTCGGTTCCCCGGCCACAACCAACGAACAAAACGCTGACTCGCTTTCCAACGGACGGTCGACTGTTACAATTCCCACTGGCTGTCGATTGTCCGACGGTTTGCCCCGAAACGACGGTAGACCACCTGTTCCCAGGCCCGATGGGTCGAAAACGCTCGCCGATGCGATCGCAAGCTGGACCCGAATAACCTCCCTCGATATCGATCTCCGCCATGCGCAGTGAATCCGAAATCCCGGTCTCAGATGATGGTTTCCGCATCTCTGTTGCCGAACGTCTCAAACGCTTGCCGCCCTACATGTTCGGCAAGATCAACAAGCTCAAGTATCAAAAGCGGGTCGCCGGGATCGACGTGATCGACTTGGGCATGGGCAATCCGACCGACGCTCCCGATCCGCTCATCAGCGAAAAACTGGCCGAAGCGATCAAGGACCCGCGGAACCACCGCTACTCGGTCGCCAACGGAATCGGGAACCTGCGGCGAGAAGTTTCCGCCCGTTACTGGAAGAAGTACGGCGTCCGACTGGACCCGGATAACGAAGTCATCGCGACGATCGGGTCGAAAGAAGGCTTCAGCCATATGTGCCTGGCCTTGATGGGCCCGGGCGATACGGCCATCGTGCCAGCCCCGTCGTTCCCCGTGCATGTCTACGCCGTCGTCCTCGCCAGTGGAAACGTCATCGCCCTGGATGTCCGCGAGCCGGAAACCTTCCTGAAAAACGTGGCCTACACGTGCGAGCATCTCTACCCGCGGCCGAAGGTCGTCGTGGTGAATTTCCCGCACAATCCTTCCTCGACGGTGATCGAACAGGACTTCTTCGTCGAACTGGTGGCGTTGGCCAAGAAGTATGGCTTCCTGGTCATCAGCGACTTTGCCTATGCGGACATCTGCTTCGAAGGTTACCAGGCACCCAGTTTTCTGGCGACGCCGGGGGCGCTCGACGTGGGGGTGGAATTTACCACGATGAGTAAGGGCTACAGCATGGCCGGCTGGCGGATTGGCTTCTGCGCCGGAAACGCCGAAATGGTTCGCGCCCTGCACACCATTAAGGGGTATTACGACTACGGCATTTTCCAGGCGGTCCAGATCGCGGCCATCGTCGCGATGCGGCATTGCGACGCCGCCATTGAAAGTATCGTCGAGGAATATCAGGGCCGTCGGGATGTCCTGTGTGACGGCCTGAATCGCCTGGGCTGGGACGTCGAAAAGCCCAAGGCGGGCATGTTCGTCTGGGCGAAGATCCCCGAACCGTGGGCTCAGATGGGCTCCATCGAATTCGCCATGAAACTTCTCGACCTGGGTGGCGTGGCTGTCAGTCCCGGCCGTGGATTCGGTGAGGAAGGCGAGGGATATCTTCGGCTGGCCATCGTCGAAAACTCACACCGGCTTCGGCAGGCGGTGCGGCAGATCGGCAAAGTCCTCAAGAGCGACCTCGTTTCGTCGGAAACGTAGTCGTCTTCCGTTTTGGACGGTTCACATGTCGGCCAAAGCCTCGGCAACCGCCTCGTCAGGCAGCGACTGGCCCGTAATCGACCGGAACTCGCTACCGATGTGCTGCGCGTAGATCTCAGCCTGGTTGACCACTTTACAGCCGCGAGCGCGTGCTTCACCCGACAGGTCGGACTCGGCCGGCATGCTGGAGACGTCCATCACCGTCATCGACGGGCGTAGGAATGATGCGTGAAAGTCAGTCTTCTGATTGCCAATCCGCAGGTTTGGATCGGCGAAGACGACAACATCCGCCAGCGTGTCGTACAGATTCCCGAACTGCACATGCCGGACATTGCACTGCTGAGCAAGCTTTTGAGCCGCCTTATCGTCCGTTCCGGCAACGCTCACCAGACCTTTCCTCTGGCGTATCCCCTCGACCATTGTGCGGGCCAGCCCGTGATGGCCGATCACCAGCACGTTCCGCCGGTCCAATGGACGGTCGTCTTTCCCTTCACTTCCAAGTGTGTCTTCCAGACAGCGCAGGGCCGACTTCCACAGCAGGCTGTAGCCGGCCCACTTGGCATCCCGCCGAACCAGAAAGTCAGCCGACTTTGTCGTCTCGGCCATCGCATCCGGTTCGTCGACAATCGGATACAACTGCTGTCCCAACGTCGGGTGCAACATCATCACGCCAATTCGCAGAATGTCGAACATTTTCGTGACACGATCCGGGCCACCAAAAACCATCGGCAGACAGCGCATATTGAGCCGCAGTTGATCGAATGCCGTATTGAAAATTCGGCAGGTCATCTGTTCCGCGACACCGTGACCGGCAATCGCGACGAATTGCGTGCTTCCATTAATTCCCCGCCAGCGGTGGATTTCGTCGAGTTCATGGACCGTCGGTTGGCCCGCGTAATTTCGCATCGAGGGTTCGAGCGCTGCGTAAATCCACGGGCTGCCATACTTCTGACCTAACAGGGAAAAGGTTAAGTTAGAGTTGCCAATCCCCATGCCGACGACCGGCAACTCCCGCTTCTTGCTGACGGCCGACAACAACGGCCACGCCGCATCCAGTGTCGGAGTCGGCCAGGTGAACTTCACCACGTCGGCCTTCGATTTGTACGCCTGCTCGAAGAAATCGTCGATCTTATCGAGCGGGCGATCGAGCGTTGTGTAGCTGATCACACGCTGCGTCTTGCCGAACCGGGGAATGGAATTGGCAATATCCAGGTCGAGCTCGATGTAGGCCGGTTCGGCGATAATCGCCTGCCGGAGCAACATCTGCCGGTCCTCTTCGCTCCCCCGGTAATGCCCACCATCCTGTGGGCGGCGGCAGGAGATCAGGATCGGCTTGGCAATCCCTTCGATCATTTCCTTAACGTCCGGCTGCTTGATCAAGCGATCCAGACACAACTCGATGAGGTCGCAGCGCTGAGCCGCATTGACCAGATCGGCACGGGCCAGCGTACGCGATTCGGGCGCAACGGAGACGCAAATCATCAGCAGTCCCCTGCCAGGATAGAAAACGCGACGATTACAGCCGCTTCAGAATCTCAGCGACCTTGTTCTCGAAGATCGGCTGCCACTCGGGGGCCAGAATGCAGTCGCTATCTTCCTGCGCCCCACCGACGTTCTGCAACTGCTTGGTCGTCGGAGCGTAGTAGATGTAGCCATTGGTGTAGCCGGCGACAAACGTCGGCTGATGCGGTGACGCCTGCTTGCTATTCAGACCAATTTGGACGGTCAGTGCCCCCGGAAACGTCACCAGGACAAAGTTGCCCACCCGCAATCCGACAATCTCCACGTCAACAGTTCTGCTGCCAGCGGCGATGTTCTGCGCCTGATGCTTCTCCAGCAGCCGCGTGTTGATTTGATTTCGCGTCAATTCCTCCATCGTACGGACGTTGCGGAGGTAGGCGTCAAGGTTCCGCCGGTTCTCGGCATCAAGCTTCTGCAAGTCGTTCCGGCCGAGCATCTCTTCGTGCCGGTAATACTGTGAATAGTACGAGGGATACTCCTCGAACAGATTGTATCGCACGAAGAGCGGCACGAACGTTTTGAAGTTGAGAGTGGTTCCGCCTAGTGACCGCAGCAGCGATTCTTTCTCCAAGGCCATCTCGGCGATGCGTTCCTGCAGGTCGGCCCGCGGCAAGGCCAGCGTTTCGTTGATGACCTTCAGCTCGGTGGTCGGCTGACATTTGATCTTCCGGATCGCCGTCAGGGCGCTGAGCCCGAGCAGGTTTCCCAATTCCTGCGAGTTGTGCGGATTGTACACGTCCTTGTACTTCGCCGGATTGATGTCTCCGGCACATCCCTGCACGAACAGCGTTATCTTCGATCACTTGCGAGGCGAAACCCGTCAGGTCCGCTGTGTTGGTGCCGTCCGGCACGCCTTTGATGGGATGGCAGGCAAAGTTGTAGACGACGGCGACCGGTTGCCCTTGGGGAGTATCCAGTCGCAGGATGCCGATCTGCGGATCGACCGGGCCGACCCCGGCGACTTCCTCATCGGGAGGCATCGAATACGCGTGCCGAATGTCGATTTCCTTGCCGTTCTTCAGGAACAGACGTCGATTCTCCATGACGCGATCTTCATGCCCAACACCAATCCCCGCCTGGACAGGAACCAGGTTGTGATAGGCTTGCTTGACGGCTGCAATTGTGCGGTCGGCAACATCATTGCAAACAGTGCCATGACAATGACTGGCATTGACCAGCACATGCTGCGGATCGATCTTCAGTTCTTTCTGCAAAGCGGTTCGGACGGTCCCCAGGTAGTCATTGCGAATTGGTCCGATCTCACCAATGGCCACGGCATCAACCGTGATCAGAACGGCAGTGTTTGAACCATTGCGAATGACAAGCGCCTTCACCCACAGCGGATTCGTCGCCAAGGGCACATCCGGGTGGGTCACGTCAATTTTCGCGACTCCCGCTTTCAAACCAGCCTCGGCGGTGTCCGCCGCCTGGACTGCCGGTTCAACTGCAATCCACACAAAAAGTGCAATCACAGCCAGACCCATTCCGTGGGCGATCTTCCGAACCAAAGCGTTCTCTGTTGGCATATGCATCACGCTTCACGATCCTCTTGTGAATTTTACAAATGTTGTCCTTCACGGCCGAAAACCTAGTGCCTTGTCAGGCCTTAAACTTCGGGTTCAATCGCTTGGCCCGCGGCTCGTTGGCCGCTCCATTCTCGTTTCTCGACCCGAATCTTAAGGTTTGACACAACACTAGAAGCGGTTCCAAAACCTCTGTGTGCTTCGTCTTCGTCCTGTGAATGCTGGCCGAAGACTCGCCACCAACCGGTTTTGAAACTGGTTCTAGTCTCTGCAATCTGGACAGCGTTGTCGAGCCCTTGGACCAGACTCATCAACAAATCGCCCGTTTGCAGACGTCCACACAATCTTGTACCAGCGAGACAAGGGGCTTCCATTCGCGGAGCGGGTTGTAGAGAATTGCGTTTCAAGAAGAACTCGAACATCTGTGGGCCGGTGTTGATGTCGGCTGAGATGCACTGGTTTCGGGAATTGACACGTCGACTTGGGAGGAGTGAATCGATGCGTTCTGGCCGTGGTTCTGCGTTGTTACTGGGCGTTCTTGTTGTCGGACTCGGCAGTTGGATCAGCCCGTGTTTGCAGGCTGCAGAGACCAAGTCGTGGCGTGCCGGCGCCTCGGCTGTCGACATTACGCCCGTGCAACCAATGTGGATGTCCGGGTATGCCGGTCGTGATCGCCCGGCCGAGGGAACGCTGACCAAACTGTGGGCCAAGGCGTTGGTTCTTGAAGATCCCCGAGGTGAACGTGTCGTGATGGTCACGCTCGACCTTGTCGGCATCGGCCGGGAAGTCAGCTTGCCGTTGCGACAGTCACTCAAGAAGGAGTTTGGGCTGGAGATGCGGCAGATTGCCTTCTGCACGTCGCATACTCACACCGGACCAGTCGTCGGTGCCAACCTGGGCTCGATGTATTCGTACGGCCCCGAACAGCAGAAACTCGTCGACGCCTACACTCTCAAGCTGCATGCAGACGTGACACGAGCCGTCGGTGAAGCGATCGCCGACCTGCAGCCCTCGGAACTCGCCTGGGCTGTCGGTCACGCCACGTTCGCAGTCAACCGCCGCGAAAACCGTGAAGCCGACGTTCCCGAACTGCGCGAGAAAGGGCTGTTAAAAGGGCCCATCGACCACGACGTGCCTGTCTTGCAGGTCAAGCGGGGAGACAAGGTCCGGGCGATTGTCTTCGGCTACGCCTGCCATTCCACCGTGTTGAGCTTTTACCAATGGTCGGGTGACTATCCCGGCTTTGCACAGATTGATTTGCAGCAGGCCTATCCGGGTGCGATTGCCATGTTCTGGGCCGGCTGTGGTGCCGACCAGAATCCACTCCCCCGCCGTACGGTAGAACTAGCCCAGGAGTACGGCTCGCGGTTGGCCAAGGCCGTTCAAAAGACACTCGAAGGTCCGCTAAAGCCGATCGAAGGGCAACTCGATTCGGCCTATTCAGAAATTGACGTCGTCTTTGATACGCTGCCAACAAAGGCGCAAATCGAGGAGACACTGAAGACCGGCAATAAGTACGAGCAAGGTCGGGCTCGGCATCTGCTGATGACAATCGAACGGGAAGGAAAGCTCAGCCCGACGTATCCCTATCCGATCGAGACGTGGCGTCTGGGCAACGACCTGCTGATGGTCGTGCTGGGTGGCGAGGTCGTCGTCGACTACTCGATCCGCATCAAGTCGGAACTTGGTCCCGAGACCACCTGGGTGGCCGGCTATTCGAACGACGTGATGGCCTATATTCCCTCGGTCCGCGTCCTGAAGGAAGGTGGCTACGAAGGTGCCAGTTCCATGATCTATTATGGCC
>CALJUK010000340.1 GCA_937975745.1 uncultured Planctomycetaceae bacterium
CCCTGATCAAGTAAGTCCGTGATCGTGGTCACTCGGAATGAATGGGGTGAGAATCGCAGTGAAACATGAATCCTGCGACAGCGACGTTTCATCATGCGGGCGATGTCACCGGAAGTCATGCCACGTTCAGTTAGCGTTTTGGTTCTTCCTATTGCCGACCGGAACAGTGGCGACTTCTGCTCTGAAATGCCAGCATCGGCACAATATTCCAAAACGAAACGTTGCAGGTCATGGCGACAAGGAATCTGACGAGCCTTTCCACCTTTCTCCTTGAATCGCAGGCAGTATTGCTCCCCAGTTTCGAAAAAGTCAGCGACTTTTAATTCTGCAACAGCACTTACTCGCACAGCCGTGTAGATGAGAATCGCGACGATGGCTCGGTCACGACGGTCAACTACATCGCTTCCATCGATTGAGTGCAGTAGCTTGCGAGCCTGCTTAACTCCAATGTCGGGTGTCTTTCCTTCGACAACCTGCAAACGTGGGCCTCGTACCGATGCAGCGGGGTTGAGCAGAACCACATGGCGGTTTACGAGCACATCAAAGAAGTGACGAAGGGCTGCCAAGTGCAGCTTCTTGGTGGCCGATGCGAATGACATCTGGTCGAGATACTCGCCCACGTCTCGTGGCATGATCTGAGTCAGTTTACGTTGACGCCGTTCACAGAATTGCAGGAACGTTTTAACGGCATGTTTGTAGTTCTTGCGAGTCGATGCGTTTCGCAGTTTGCCGTAAACGAATTCTTCGTAGGCGAATCTGGCTCCCGAACCGGCTGATGCCACTATCGAGGGAAGCTCTTGACTGGTGACTGTTGTTTGCTCGACGGTCCCAACAGATTGGCGTTTCACGATGTCATCCATTTTCCTCCTTGGCAGTTCGGTAATCGAACGAGCGTTCTATTCCCGTCAATGAAAATCGGGAATCGTCACGCGAGATTTAATGCCTTCAGATTTAGCGCATGACAACGTCCTTTGTCCAGCACAAACTTGAGTCTGTGTGACTTGTCATGCTGAGTCGTGATAGATCGTCGGAATCGCATTTCCGGTTCCATTGGAGGTTCTATCATGGCTATGAAGTTTGAGGTTGGTCAGTTAGGAATCACGCCCGGTGCCCAAGAGTTGATCCCGATGAACGAAGTAGAGATTGCTCTGAATCGGCACGCATCCGGCGATTGGGGTAACGTCTGCGATGAAGACAGATCCCAGAACGAATGGGCGTTGACGAATGGGGCACGACTGATGTCGGTGTACGAATCCGATTCCGGCGAAGCGTTCTGGATCATCACCGAAGCAGACCGTTCGTCCACGACGATCCTGCTGCCAAGCGAATACTGACAAGGTTGATGCGTCTTGGCTGTTCCAGCATTTTGCGGGAACAGTCCTTTCTGGTTGAATGCTAAACACGCCGACTGATTGGCTTGGTGGTCAATCACGCGTCAATGGGCAATAATCGCGATGCGAGCAACAACGTTCGCTGGGCTGGCAACCGCAACGATGGTGAATGTATTGAGTTCGAGCGACAACAACAGTTTGTTCACACCTTGGTTTGAGAGTGAGGAGTGTTCCGTAGACAGCGTCAGAGTCATGACGGAACGCAGTGACGGGAGGGCCGAAGTATTCGATTCACTCGTCGAAGTTGCGGCGGACCACGTCGTGGGATTGAAGGCGATTGAAAAGCTGGGCGGCTTCCCCAAAGCAAAACACCTTTTGAAGAATCGCGTGCCGACAACAAAGATTGGCAGATCAGGAATGCTTGGGGAGATTCTGGCAACAGAATATGTTGCTCAGGAAACCGAGTTCTCTGTTCCGGTGCGACGGCTCCGCCACCGAGATACACGCGAACTGGCGATGCGGGGCGATGACGTACTTGGCTTTCGTGTGGCAAAGAAGCGAGTCAAGGTTCTCAAAGTCGAAGCCAAGAGTCGCGTGAAATTGGCCACGGCGACGCTCGAAGAAGCTCGTGCTGGGCTGTCACAACATCGCGGGCGACCGAATCCTGAAACACTTGCTTTTCTTGAGTGTCACCTACGGATGGATGACCGCGATGCAGAAGCGGAGCCGATTGCATTCCTTCAGAAGAATCCGGTTTACGTCAAAGACGTGTGTCATCTGTTGTTCACGCTCTCGGAAAACTCACCGAAGAAGTTCTTGGTGGATAACAGCAGCGTCGTCCACAAGGGAATCGAACTGCGATTGTGTGGTTGCCGCGTCAAGAAACACGCGGACTTTGTGAAAGCCGTCTTCGACCAATGCTTGGCACGGGGGTGAGGAAATGGAATCTTCCGAGGAGCTAGTCGAGAAGATTCGGGAACTATGTGCGCCGGGCGTGCGGGAGCAGTTGATCGCGAAGGGGTTGTCTCGCGGAATGATCTGGAATGACGGGGTGCTACCAGACGACAGCCCGCAATTCTCACTACGGCTTTCAAACGACCTGCTGAATCACGGTTATCTTGTTCTGGGTTGCTCGCTCAGATTGCGGATACTCGCGAATGAAGAATCGCTTTCGGTTGATCCAGTTCTGGACGATGGTTTCAGAACGGCAGCAGAGTGCATTGAGGCTGTTGTGCGGCGTGGTCAGCGTGGGAATGACCGTGGTTTTCATTTGACCGTCGCTGCGGCTGCATTTCATCTTGCACACTATGGGGCACGGTCTTATTCGCTTCTGGCCGAAAACATCGGTGATCTCAATCTTGTTGATGTTGAGTTGCTGCTGGTTGCATTGATGCAAAGACGGCTCAATCAACTGGAAACACTCTGCCTGAATTGGTTGAACGACGAGCGGCATACTGATGGTGGCATTGTTGATTTACTTGAGTCCGTCGATTCGGATTTTGATGATGTAGACGCTGCTTACGTTGCGATCTGTCGAGTGTTTCATCAGGCCGTTGCCAACTTCGACTACGCGATCCGAAGCGGACAGTCTGACTTTGTCGCGACGGCTATCGAATTACTGGATCGCTGTGTTGAAGCGAGTGATGAATTGAAGCATGTGCCACTCTGGTGGGTTTGCGTTCTCACTCGACACTTGATTGACGACCTTTGGAGCAGAAGTCTCCACAATATGCTGCCGGTGCTGCCAGACAGCGACGACCGATGGCCCGACTTGCGTCGGAATTTCATCGACCTGCTTTGTCAGCGGAGCGTCGCCGAGATTGACTTGTGGCCATCACAAATTGCCGCTGCAAGCCGAGTTGTCGATGAATCGGACAGCCTCGTCGTGGCTTTGCCGACCAGTAGCGGTAAAACCAGAATCGCGGAGTTGTGTATTTTGAAATGTCTGGCGAGCGGTCGCCGCGTCATCTACATCACACCGCTTCGGGCATTATCTGCACAAGTCGAAGGCACGCTTGCTCGCAGCTTCAAACCCTTGGGGTTTTCCGTGTCGTGTGTTTATGGAGCCAGCGGAATTGGAGCAAGTGACGTTGATACGATGCGATCTGCGGACATCGTTGTGGCGACGCCGGAGAAGCTGGATTTTGCGATACGGCAAGCCAGCGATGTTATCGACGACGTGGGGCTGATCGTTCTTGATGAAGGCCACATGATCGGATTGAGTGAACGGGAAATCCGATATGAAGTTCTTGTCCAACGGCTATTGCGTCGTTCCGATGCGAATGCTCGGCGAATTGTTTGTCTGTCGGCGATCTTCACTGAAGGCGATCCGTTTGAAGCCTTCACCAACTGGATTCGGGCTGACAAAGAAGGTGAGGCGATCCAGTCGAAATGGCGGCCCACGCGACAACGGCCAGCAACAATCGAATGGAAGAACAGTGGCGGTTGGCTTGAATACCAAGTCGGTGGCGAAAAGGTGTTTGTTCCTCGGTTTGTTGAAGAAAAACCCAAACCGGCGGGTCGAAGTCAGGCCTTTTCTGTGGAGCGCAATGAATTGATTGTGGGTACGGTGCAGAGATATCATCAGGACGGTCATTCTGTACTGTTGTATTGTCCGCTGCGAACATCTGTGGAAACATCTGCTGCCATGTTTCTGAAGATGGTTAGGCAAAGCTATGTTCAATCGTTTCTGGCTGAGTCAGCCGCGAGCCAGATCGAGAAAGCAATTCGGATCGGTGAGGAATGGCTCGGACCAAACCACGTTGCGATCAGTGCTTTGCGTCTTGGTGTTGCCGTCCATCACGGACAGCTTCCACGTCCGTTCCTCGCCGAGATTGAAAGCCTGCTGAGGCGAAGAATCTTGACGGTGGCAATTTCATCGCCGACGCTCGCTCAGGGAGTCGATCTCTCTTTCGGAGTTCTTGTTTTCTCATCGCTGTGGAGAAGTGGCAAACTCCTCAAGCCCAAGGAGTTTGCAAACGTCGTTGGCCGAGTGGGGCGTGCCTACGTTGATTTGGACGGAATCTATGTGCTTCCAGTTCACGAAAGCAGTACTCCAACACGCAATCGAAGACTCCGCGAGTTTCATCAACTCATCAAGGACGCACAGGGACGGGAACTTGAAAGTGGACTGTACCTACTCATTCATCACTGTCTCCGGCTTTTGCAACAGAAACTGGGGATTGATTCCAACGAGATGGCGGAATACGTCCTGAATCAGCAACCAGCGATCGACGCGGCTGCGGATGGGGAAGATGACGAATCACAAATAATCGCTGTCATGCTCGCCGAATTCGATGCGGGAATCTACGCATTGGTTGAGGACTTGGACTGCGACGTTAGCGAAGTCGCCGCGAAGCTGGATGAAGCGTTGAAAAGTTCACTATGGCTCCGACGCCTTGCGATTCAGGATTTGAAGGCTCAAGAGAATCAGGTCGCCATGTTGAGAGGGAGAGCGATTCACAACTGGTCGCGGACGACTGCTCCGCAACGGAGAGGTTTTTTCTCAGCAACCATCGGAACTGAGTCTGGTCTGCAAATGGTCAACCAAGCAACTGAACTTGGGCAACTCTTGGATTCCGCCACTGCGGCCATCAAAACGGGTGATACGGATCAACTCTCTGACGACTGTTGTTCGCTTGCCGATATTCTCTTTGCCATTTACCCGTTCCAGCCGAATCTTCCCAACAACTGGCAAGACAGTGATTGGAAGGCAATCTTGGATGCTTGGATTCGTGGTGCAACGCTCCATCGTGTTACGGACACTGTCGGAATCGCATTCGTTCAACAGGCATTGGTGTTTCAATTCGTTTGGGCGATCGAAGCGGCCAGAACGGTGCTTGCGGCGGTTACGCAGAAAGCAGATGGTGATCCGGGAATTGAAGGCGATGACGAACGAACTTACGTCGCGATTTGCATGACCTACGGCGTACCGAGTGTGGCTGCTGCACGCTTACTTGAGATCGGAATGGAGTCACGCCTGCTGGCAGTGCGTCTGGCAAGTGAGCTTGGCCTGACGTTCACAACTCGGGAGGATGCGGTGCTTTGGCTGGTGCAGTGCGATGGCGAGCCACTCGAATTCTCCGAAACGGAACGTGAAGTGTGGCGCAATTTCGTCCAGAGAAACGAGTTTTCGTTCGATACATGGAAACGGCTGAATGAAACGTTTGAGTTTCGGCTAGGTGAAGGGGTTGAGCTGGAAGTCGGTACACAACTTCGCTTACTTCCCAACGATGCTGATACGGCTGAACTCTACCTGCCTGATTTCCAGTGGGTTGGGCGAACGGATTCACAAGTATCGTTGAGAAAACCGATGCTGGGAGTAACCACAAGTGCGAATGAAGTAAACGTTTGCGATTTCGTTAAACCGGAGCTTCCAGCTTGGTTGAAAGCCCTTCGCTTGTCAGAAACGTCGGGCTAGTACAACGACCACTTTGGTGAATACCGGAGGCAAGGTGATGTCAAAACCTGAATGTGCGCTACTACATCGGCAGTGACAGCGACTTTGCAACCGGCAGACATGTTTCAACCCGCTCGTTAGATTTCGGTGGGTGAGACGGCTCACACTGTCAGGAATGTCTGTAGGCCCACCATTCCCCGCCGATCGCACGGGCCGTTCCGACTGAAGTTCAGACGGTCAGGTTCGTGCGATGCAAGCGTGGAAGTCACGCTGGAAACTCCGTTCGTACCCAAGTTGAAAAACCTTGTTGTCGACCATCGCCTCCAAGCAGGCTGTGAATTCCTGCGTCGAGCGATGAGTTCTGCTGGTCCTGAATTGCAAATTGAAGAGAGGCTGTCGATGGTCTTGCAACCATTTCGAGAACCTCTGTTTTCGTCGTTTGCTTTACTCCTTTCGTTGAGTTGTGATTGCAACAACGCTCACTGATTTTCGGCGAGACAAGTCGGGCAGCTTCCAAGGAAGTTTTCAGAAGACAGATGCGGAACGTACTCAATTCCGGTCCAGCCTTCAGCGATTGCTTCGTCGTAAGTTTCCGGGCCTTCGTTGTTGCATTCGCTGCATGTCAGCGAGAAGCCAACGTCCTGTGGAATGCCGTCCGGCGATTCCAGCACGACAGTTGCACGCTGACGCAGGAAGTCGCACGCTGTCCTCACAAGCAATCGATTCAGTTCCGGGCCGAGTGCTCTCGGAGATTCAACTTTGGGAGCAAAGCCGTCTTTGTCCAGCCAGTTCAGAAGTGCCTCAGACAATTCCAGGACGTCGTCCCATTTCCGATAGAACCAAGCATCAAGCAGCATTCGCCATGTTTCTTGCGGGTCCATGATTACACCGCCAATACCAGATTGAGAAGCTGGCCGATCTTCGCGTCCAGCTCAGTGCGATCACCAGCCAGTTGAACACGTTGCGACAACTTGGTGAGTGCATCAACGAGTGCGAAGATGGTGAAGCCACCTTGTTGCTGGGCGATTTCCATCGCGTCCTTGACCAGTCCGCGTGGGATGCCTTCACTTCCAAGACGTTTGGCGACTGCATCTGCATCATCGCCGAGTTTCTCAGTCATCGCTTTTCGCATGACTTCGACGAAACCGTCTCGCCGCGAATCGCGTTTACCGATCAGGTCTTCAATGATACTGCGAATGTCGTTCAAGCCATCGCGGACGTTTGCCGTGTGCTTGCGAGAAAACTCAACGACTTCTGTCGCGTCCCAAACGATGTGGTTCTGACAGACTTTCTGAAACCAGAACGTCTGGATGCCCACCGTTCGACGACCGACCTCGGAGTTCCACAGGAAGAATCCGGGGGCGAATGCCTCGCCGTTGATTTCCGCCCAACCAGTGGGGTCGATCAGGAAGGCGAACATGTCCTGCTCGCCGCAGTACAGTCCGGTACTTGTGTTGTCCATCGCCTTTTGCGGCGGAGTGAAGTCCGATGCGAATTCCTGAACGACGTCAAGCAGGTCAGCGTTCCACAGTCGCGTGTAGGCTACTCCATGAACGGAGCGTATCTGAGCGTCGTGCGTCAACAGTTGCAGCGGCTTCTCCGATGTCGGCAGCGTTTCTTCCAATGCCTTGCTTGCTGTCTTGTGGCTCAGTCGATTGATCGTGTCCTTGCTGACACGGGCCATCTTGCAGAGCTGGCTGAACGACCAGTCGTTGAGTGAATATTCCTCTCCGTCGGCACACAGGCTCAGGTCGTGTGAGACGATGATATCCTGCGGGCGAATCCATTGATCGACAGAGTCTTCGCGATCGTCGCAGCACTTTCGGTGGAGTGCCTCGAACGACTCGAAGCATTCGTCGGGTGTTCGGCGGAATAGTTCTTTGTGGGCACGTTTGAGTGTGGCCATGTCGTTTCTCCTGTCTTGCGGCATTCGTGAAATGCCCGCCAACGTGGTCGGGCTGTGGGCTGTCTCAGTGAGTCAGTCCAGCACCCAGCCATGTCTGCGTCAGAAGAATGTGCCAGTCGTCAACGCAAAACCTTTCAATCAAGACCACCGGCCTCACGAATCCAAAGCGGCTTTCGATTCAGGAGACCAGCTACTTTCTACCCGCAACAGAATGTCAACGATTCAGTGAATCGCTATCACGGATTGCGAATTCTGTCATGGGCAGCTTCCGTGTCTGTTACACAACTATCTGATTTACCTGACGATTTTGTGACTAATCCGATCCAACTTCTGCGGCGGTCAACAGTCACACGGCTGATCGCCGCGGCCTGATACCGGTGGGGCCTGCTGTTGCGCCGCTGAGAGAGAAATGGCAGGATTGATCCACTCGGTGAAGCGGAAGCAAGCTCTGCTGGGAAGCAACTTGCCGAGGAATAGCCGAGTCGAAGGGTCGGAGTAGCTCCACTCTGGAGGGACGGTGCATGTCGGCTGTTTCAGTTGGCTGCACCGTCCTGTTTTTCATCATGTTGTGACTCTGGCAGGGTTTCTCGCTTGGCGGTCATGCGATCAACAAATCAACCGCACTCCTTTGCAATCTAAGTCCAACATCAACCACTGTTACTCTGATTCGAGTCATGCCTTAAAAAATCCGATCAGCCGGACATCATGCGAAGTTGGTGGTCGTCAACCGTCGTTGAGAGCCAACTTCGCGAAAGGAAAACTGATCAGCGAATTGCCGAAGTCAGTCGTTGCTGGCGTTTGACTGCGATGGATGCTCGTAGATCCATGTGTGAGCCATGTCGAGTACCTTGCACACAACGGGCAGGTCTTCGCGACCGAACGACGTGGAATCTTTCCACTGATCTCCGTCCTTGTACAAACGGGACACCGTGACGTTGTGTCGTGTGCCGTTCGGAGTTTCATTCTCCCAGATCGCAGCACGAATGCGTCCGAGTCGAACTTCATGAACAGGTTTCGTTTTCTCTTGGGCCATCTTTCTCTTCTCCAGTTACAGGGAACATAAAAAGCGTGAGCTGACGCACACGCAGACACTCGCAAAGTTGAAAACCGGTTCGACTTCACATACTGCTTCCAACAGCAAGTCGAACAGAACCTCCCTGACCACCAACCTCCGAGTGCCAGACCGTTCCAACACACAAAGGTCCGTGAAGGCGTCTTCACAATGAGCGTCTGAAAGAACGATGCGAGCGTTCGCTCAAACAAATCGTTATCAGGAAAACGTGACAATGTCACGAACGGGATTCACGCAGTCGGACTGCGGCTAAAGCATGCGACCGAAGTGTGCGGAATGACTCTGCAAATACCGCCACGCCGTTCGATAGTCGGCGGCTTCAAGCAGTTGATGAATCGCCGCGAGAGCTTCTGAATCCAGCACAGACCACACAGCAACCCGCTGATTGTCATCACGGACGTGCTGCGAGAATTGGCGTTTGACAGAATCCGTTTCCGGCAGAAATTCCTTCAATCCATTGCAGTCAGCCAGTCCAAGATATACGTGCATCATGGCCTTGAAGTACCACGATGAAGCAACAACCGCAAGCACCTGATCAAGCTGACGAAATCACGTGTTATCTGGCGTGTATGGGGCTATCGCCAATCTCAGTGGCACCCAAAAAAGCACATTCTATTCAAGTTGTGGCATAACAGGTTTGAACGGAGGATTGGTTCCGAAAGGTTCTAAAGAGGTTTGGTGGCGGGGAAGAACAGGTAGTGACATTGGACTGAGCCACTCAAGTGCAGTGCCGTGTCACTATCCCTTTACCCTTGAGGAGTCTCTACGATGAATCCCACCACCCCGAAGACGAAGTTTGAACTGCTTGCTGCGTTTGGCCTCTGCACAACTGTGACGATGACGGTCAAGACAGACGGTGGTACGGAAACGCTGACCGGCGTGATCCACGAGCTTGGGCACGAAGCTGGCGTTGGCCACCGCTTTTACGGCAAGTTATTGGTTGTGCCAGAGCCAGAGAAGGACACACCGCATCGACTTGTCGAGTGCTATTTCGGACGATTCAACTGATCGCCCGTCTGACTTCGCATCGTTTGAACCCACTATCGACAACCACCTGTTGTCGATAGTGGCATTTTCTCGGCCATTCCTCCGCTCTCTTTTCAGCATCATTCGGCGTTATAGACGCTGACGGTTCCATTTCGCTTGTGGACGATTGCGAGTACACGACCATCCGTAGAAATCGCGAAATCGTCAACTCGCTCAGAGAGGGGATGTTTCGTTACTTGCGAAGGTTCCGACGGATTCCAGATTGCCAACGTCATCCCAGCTTCGTCAAACTCCGAAGTGAATGAAATGACCGTTGGAAAACCAGTGTCGTCGGGTTCGTACAACGCAAACTTGACGCCGGAGATGCTGGGAGAGAATGTCGAAGTTTGTGAGACCAAGTCAACGCATTCATAGCGGGTTTCATCTGATCTGAAAGTCACTAGATACTTACCATCGCGTGAGAGCTTCGATTTTGGACTAAAGATGGAATCCGAAGTGGATTTACGCTTCTGTTCCCAGACGACAGTCATCGATGCTGTGTTGATGACAGTGATGCTGACTGTATGAGGTTGCGACTCGAAGTGACCCACAACAAGGAGGCGTCCATCGCTCGTCATCGACGGGTTTGCCACTCTCGAATCGGAAAACTCGCCGGGGGGTGAGCTTAACGTCAATGTTCTCTGATATTCTTCAGCCCAGTTGCGAACGTAACCGGCACTGTATGAGTTTCGCTTGACGGTATCTTCCAGCCGAGCGGGAACGTGAACGACGGTGACACTTCGGCTGCCATCCGCGTACGCAACAACCTGCCCGTCCCTTGAAACAGCAAAATAACGAGGGTTCATTGTCTGGCTTTCGATGACCGCTGATGGTTTCCCTGATTTCGCGTAAGCCAAAATGATCATGGACTTCGGTTTTGAATCTGCTTGGTTCTTGTCACGGGAATAGGCGGACACTTCTCCATCTTCTGACAAGTCTAAATGGTGCCACATTGGCCTACCGCCACCGTACAAATGCTCGACCTTTGTGTTACTTTCAATGTTGAAGACAGAGCCGTAGCCATCGGAGCGAAGCATCCCCAGCCGATCGCCATTTTCACTAACATCGATCGAATAGAAGATTGAGTTGGTTGTTCGCGGCAACGTGAAGGTGAGACTGTCGTGATAATGTGACTCATTCTGATGGTAGAGAAAACTTCGCTTGTACGTCCGCTTGTAGGTCCATCCCGGTAAAGTGAGCGGCTGGTCAAGGCGTCCATACGGGAGATCGGGGGCAGGTTTGGAACGCTTAGGGGGCGTAGGTTGAAGCGGAGCCACGTCGCTGATGGTCGTAGCGACAGTTGGTTCGTGCGTGACGCCATCAGTTGTTTTGGTCTGTTCTTGTGGGAGACTTCCACCAGAGTCCGCAGCTTCAGTCATTCCTTCGGATTGTGTCGGCGTGGCGGGCTGATTCTCGGGTGATGATTCAGCAACGGCTGTGGAATCATTTGGCTGTCGTGAAGGTTCGGCAGGGTGATTGGCTGAAAAAAAGCGGTTGTAGAAGAAAAACAGGGCAATCAGAAAAACAGAATACGCAAGAACCTTTTCAATGCGTTTTCTGGTTGTGGATGCAGATTCGTCGTCCTTTGAGCCACCACGCCCAACCAGTGGGTCAACCGCCACAAGTTCGCGTTCAGGAGGCAGGTCGAGACTCCATTGCTCGGCCAGTTCAGCGGTTGTAGGACGCCGCTTTGTGTCGAGGCGGAGTTGACCGTTTCGGATGAGGTGTTGAAGTGGCAATCCTGTTGCTTGGAGAATGCTGGCGGCATCTTTTCGTTGTGGCTCATCCCATTCGAGCGGACACTCATCGCTACAGCTTTCTCGTCCCCAACAGAGAAGCTCGACGAGCAGTACGTCCCTCGCGTGCCAGTCAGTGTCGGGGGCAAGGTCTTTGTGTCGGTTTTCGTGGAATCGCTGGATGAGTTCTGGAGGGGCGTAGTTCTCAGTTCCAATGGTGCCGTTTTCTTCGACCGTCAGTCTGCAATCCTTTCGTAACCGTCATACAAACCGCATCTTGCGGGGGGTGATACGATCTCCTTGGATT
>CALJUK010000341.1 GCA_937975745.1 uncultured Planctomycetaceae bacterium
CTGTGTTGCCCTTGATGAAGCACCCGCCCCCCACCGCCAGATAATCCCCCAGAACACTGCGGGTGTGAAAGTTGCCTCCCACATGCGCCCGGGCACGGCGGGGGAAGACTTCTGCCACCATGGCGCTGGCGACGGCCCAGTCGCCGCCGACACCCAATGCCACCAGAAACCGCAAACCGGCCAGATGCCACCACTCCTGAGAAAATGCCGACACGCAAGTGAAGAGCGAATACATCAGGATCGTCAGGGACATCGTCTTCTTTCGGCCGATGCGGTCACTGAGCATGCCGAAGACGATTCCGCCAAGCGCCCCACCAAGGAGAAACGCCCCCAAAGCAATGTTGTTGTAGAGTGCGATCGCCCCCGGTTCGGTCTCGGCCGGAACAAGCGAAGGCATCGCCTCCTTCATACTGGCGACGAAGATCTGCCCTTCGAAGACGTCAAATACCCACCCCAGTGACGCGATCAGCAGGACAAGCCATTGGTACCGCGTGATGCCGTCGTACCATTTCTCGGCGGACGGTTGCGAATGATTCACGAAGTCTCCTCTCGCGGCGTTTTTTCAACCTCGACATTTCTGCGGAATTGTTCAGACTGTAACCGACCATTTTCGGCAGAATCAATTGCCTGTTGCAAACTTCTGGACAAACTCGGGATGAAACTCCACTTTTCCGATGAACGTCTTCTGGCCGTCGTAGCTCATCCGGACGATGCGGAACTATTGTGCGCCGGGACTCTGGCACGTGCCCGCCAAGACGGTGCCGAGACGGCCGTCTGTGTCCTCTGCCAGGGGGATAAGGGCCAGCCAGCCCAGTTCATCGAGAATCTGGCCGATGTCCGCCGCAAAGAACTCATTGCCGCGACAACCTTGCTGGGCGCGCAGTTATTTACGGGTTACGTGCCCGATGGAACACTGTCTGACGATCCACAGGCTCGACCCCGGCTGATGGACATTGGCCGCCAGTTCGGGCAAACGCTGGTCTTAGCCCACAGCCCGACCGACTACCATCCGGCTCATCGGGCCGCGTCCCGTTTGTGTGCCGAAGTGTCGTGGTATGCCGCTTCCGCCGGTCAGCAGACAGGCGATCCACCGCTTGCGGCACAACCAGCCGTCTGGTGGATGGACACGCTGAACATGCTCGACTTCGAACCGTCGATCTACATCGACGTGTCCGAGTTTGTTGCGAAAAAGGAACAGATGCTCGCTGCACACAAAAGCCAGTTGGAACGCCGCGGGGACGAGGACTTCGCCCCATTGATGGATTTGATGCAGAATCAGTTGCGGACTCGCGGATCCCAGGCAGGTGTCTTGGCTGCCGAAGCATTCCGACCGTATGCCGCGTTCAAACGACTGCGGGCCTGGTAACCGGCAGCACCGCTGCGACCTCGCGTCCGATGGACATGGATGCGGCATTCTAGTCCGCATTGCGGACAATTGAGGCGTAATGCGCTAGACAGGGTACTCGGCACCGGGAGTGGTCGGATCCCGCGCCAGATCGCCGCTCCGCCAGCAATACCACGTCGCAACTGTGGCGAACGGTCGCCACGGCTGGGAGATCTCCTGCAGCTGCTTCTTGTCCGGCAGGCTTTCGAACCGGTACAGCCTTTGGATGGCTGCACGAATCCCCAGATCGTCGTCGGGAAACACATCCCAGCGTCCCAGCGCGAAAATCAAGAACATTTGTGCCGTCCAGCGGCCGATCCCCTTCACCTGACAGAGTTCACGAATGACGGCTTCGTCGTCCTGCCGACCAATCCGTTGCAAACGGACCGTGCCGTTCTGAACTTTCGCTGCCAGGTCGTGCATGTACGACGCTTTCTGTGCAGACAGTCCAACCGAGCGGAGTTGATCGATCGAAAGCGCCGCCACCGACTCGGGTGTTGGATCGTCCGGTGCGATCAGATCGTCAAGCCTTTGCCGTATTGTGCGTGCCGCCTGAGTCGAGATTTGCTGCGAAATGATTGACCGCATCAGCAGATGAAATCGCCGCCGCGATGTCCGCAAAGTGAAGGGTCCCACCTGACGAATCAGTCTCCGCATGACGGGATCGGAGCCCTGCAGGTGTTCCAAGGCGGACTGAATGATCTCATCTCGACGCGGCATGAGGAAACACCAAACCGTCTGCTACCGGCATGGCCCAATTCAGTGCGGGATGCCTGACTGGAATCTGCGCACCTGAAGTGTTGTGACAGAACATCGGATCCCGCTGCCAGTCCGCGTTCAGACAATCGACGAAGTGGTGTCAGCCCGCAATTGCCCAGCGAAGGTATGCTCGGCGAGGTCGGCAATCATCTCCTTGGTGGCGAGGGCAATCGCGGCTTCCCATTCGTCGGGCGCAAACTGCCCGGCATACGGAGCCTTCCGGAAGGCGAAGTTGATTCCCCGCGAGCTGTTAACCAGCCCCCCCAATCCGTCGGCACGGAAAGCACCCGCCACATCGGCCGATGTCCCTCCCTGACTGCCATAACCAGGAACCAACAGCGGAACGTGCGGCATGGCTGCGCGAAGTTCGCTCAGCTCGCCCGGGTATGTCGCCCCGACAACCGCTCCGACAATGCCGAACCCCTCATCCTGCGGACCGGCGGTGGCCAGCTCTTCGACGACGGCTGCGACCCGTTCGTAGAGCCGAATCCCTTCGGAGCGCGGATCCTGGAACGAACCAGCCCCCGGATTGCTCGTGCGGACCAGGACGTAAATCCCGCCGCCGCATTCTTTCGCCCGGTGAACAAACGGATCGAGTGTGTCCCGACCGAGGTACGGATTGACGGTCAGGGCATCAGCCGACCATGGAGCCGACTGCGGATCGGCACCAGCCAAGTACGCCCGGGCGTAGGCCTCGGCCGTGCTGCCGATGTCTCCCCGCTTCGCATCGCAGATCGTAATCAACCCGGCCTTGCGTGCCTTGGAGAGAATGGTTGCGAGCGCGGCACCCCCGGACGGGCCGAGCTCTTCGAAAAAGGCCGACTGCGGCTTGACGGCCGGCACAAGCGGGGCCACCACGTCGATCACACGGCAGCAGAACTCTTCGTACGCCGTGGCGACAACCTCTCGTTCCGTGGCGCAGCGAGACCGTGCCGATTTAATCACGTCGTCAGGAAGCCATTCAAACCGGGGATCCAATCCCACCAAGGCCGGTGTTTGTTTGGCACGAATTGCGGCGTTCAGCCGTGTCGCATAGTTGAAAAACATGACACGATTTTGCGGTTCTTGGCCTCGATTGGGAAGTGAAATCAATCATTTGGGGACGAATTTCTGTAAGT
>CALJUK010000342.1 GCA_937975745.1 uncultured Planctomycetaceae bacterium
ATGTTCGAGCGAACTCGCCATGTGGACAGTGCGTCATTACAGAAGAAACAGGAAACGCGAGAACCTGTTCCAACATGCGGGCCGTCGTGGACGTACAGATTGCATCGTAGTCGTTGAAGCCATCGGGCTGCCAGCCGACAGTGTGCCCGCGGTCGGAAACGGCGATTCGGCGGCCGGAAAACTGGCCATGACTTGGCGAGATGTTTTGCACTACAATCCCCGCCGACTGGGCTCCGTCGATCTGGATCTGCAGATCGGGACGAGGCAGGTCCACCGTGAATGGAAATGAATGGAATCGAAACCACTGCGCCGGCGGGTCCGTGGACGGGCACGCGGTTTGGCAGATGCAAGTCCCCACCGGACTGCGGACTGAGCATGGAGGGAGTTTTGGCGATGCGATCGTCTCATGTGCTGTGTGTTGTGCTGGCGGTTCTCTCAGTCGATGCCGCGGGACGAGTTGCCCTTGCGGCAGCTGACGCTCCGTCGGTCAAGCTGGCCCTCTCGTTCCAGCCCGTGCATGGCGCCTCGGTTGCGCAACCCAAACCTGAAGAATACGATCGCTGCAAAGTCGAGGTCGAGCGAACCGGGAAGGCGTCCGGCTGGGTCGTCACTGGTCCCAACGGTGAAGTCGTCCGCCGGTTCATCGACACCAACGGGGATAACGTTGTCGACCAGTGGCGGTATTACGACTTGGGAATGGAGGTCTACCGCGATGTTGATACCGACTTCAACAGCAAGGTCGATCAGTCTCGCTGGATGAACACAGCCGGTCTCCGCTGGGCCATCGATCGGAACGAAGACGGCAAGATTGATGCCTGGAAGTCCTTGTCCGCGGAAGAACTCTCCCGCGAGGCCGTCATCGGCCTGGCCCGGCAGGATGCGGCTCACATCAAGACGCTGCTGCTGACAGCCAAGGACATCACCGACCTGGGCATCAAAGAACCGTTCGCTGGCAAACTGCGAGAATCGGTTGCCGATCCGGAAGAAAAACTGAAAAGCCTGGCGAATTCGGCTTTGGTCACCAAGGAACTTGAGTGGTCCCGGTTCGATGCAGCCTTCCCCGGTCTGATTCCTTCGGAAGACGGCAAAGCGGATCAAGACGTAATGGTCTATGAGAATGTGATGGCCATCGTCCACAATGGCGACAAGCGGGGATTCATCTATCTGGGCGAGATTATCAAAGTCGGCGATGTCTGGAAATTGACACAAGTTCCGCAGCCGATGGAAGGGGAAACCATTCGCGTTACCGAGGGGGGGATTCTCATTCAGCCGCCAGCCGCTGGCAGTCCCGAGACAACGGCCGGCACAGCGTCGGTCAATCCGGAAGTCCGCAAGCTGCTGGAGCAACTGCAGGAGCTGGACCAGAAAAGTCCGTCCTACACCGCCGGCAAAGATGTCCTGCAGAAGTACAATCGGCAGCGTGTCGCGTTGCTTGACCAGTTGATTCAAGTCTCGCAGACTCCGGAAGAACGAGCCCAGTGGACCCGGCAGCTGGTCGACGGTCTTACGGCCGCCGTCCAGACGGGATCGTATCCCGAAGGTCTGCAAAAGCTGGAAGAAGTTGCCCGGAAGGTGGGCAACGGCAGCGAAGCTGACGAACTGACACCTTACATCGCTTACCGCCAGCTACTGGCCGAATACAGTCATCGCATTCAATCGTCCTCCAGTGACGACCTTCCCAAAGTGCAGGAGTGGTGGCTGAAGGGGCTGGAGGAATACGTCGAGAAACATAGCAAGGCGGCTGACGCTGGCGATGCCATGCTGCAATTGGCCGTGACCTTGGAGTTCAGCGGGAATATTGGCGATGCGCAGAAGTGGTACGGCCGACTTGTGGGCGAATATCGCGATTCGGGCGTTGGTGAGCGTGCCGCCGGTGCCATGCGGCGTCTGAACGCCAAAGGCCGATCGATCGAACTGGCCGGTGATTCGCTGGCAGGACAGGGGCGGATTGATACTCAGAAGTACCAGGGCCGTGTGCTGCTGGTTTACTACTGGGCTTCGTGGTGCAAACCGTGCACCGAGGATCTGCCGCAGATCATTGCATTACACAAGGAATACCGGCAGGACGGTTTCGAGGTCCTCGGCGTGAACCTCGATTCGACACCCGCAGAAGGCCGCGCGTTCGCTCAGCAGTTCCAGACACCTTGGAACCACATTTACGAGCCGGGTGGCCTGGAAAGTCCGCCGGCCGAGCACTTCGGGATTATCTCGTTGCCGACGATGTTCATCGTCGATCGCAGTGGTGAGATCGTCGCGAACAACGCCACTGTGGCCGACCTGCGAACGATGCTTCCGGATCTGCTGCGGAAGAAGAAGTAGTCGCCCGCCGCGCAGCTCCGTTATTTCAGACGCGGACCGATTCGCCGCCGCCTGCCAACGCATCGCGGTAGCGTTCACGGATCGGTGCAACGATGTCGGCGAGAAACGTATCAACCTGCTGCGCTGCCCGGCCGATGTATCGCTTCGCATCGAGCGTGCCAGCCAGATCGACACCAGCAAAAGCCGGGTCGTCCTGTAACCGGGCGATCAGGTCGTTGGCCAGCCCCAGTTCCTTGACCTGACGGGCCGCTTCCTGTGAGTGGACACGAATCCGCTCGTGCAGGTCCTGCCGATCGCCACCGTTTCGCACACCGGCCATCAGGATTTCTTCCGTCGCCATGAAGGGCAACTCGCCCGCCAGATTCTGGGCGATGACCTTGGGGTAGACCACCAATCCATCGGTGATATTCTCGTAGAGAATCAGTGCGGCATCGGTCGCCAGGAAGGCCTGCGGCAGGGAGAGGCGACGGTTGGCACTGTCGTCCAAAGTCCGTTCCAGCCATTGGGTCGCCGCCGTCTGCTGACTGTTGGCTGTCAGAGACATTGCAAACCGGGCGAGGGCACACATTCGCTCGGACCGCATCGGGTTTCGTTTGTAGGCCATGGCCGACGAGCCGATCTGATGTTTTTCGAACGGCTCCTCGACTTCCTTGCGATGCTGTAGGATGCGAAAGTCGTTTCCCGCTTTATGAGCCGACTCGGCAATGCCGGCAATCGAAGAGAGAACTTGCGTGTCGACTTTTCGCGAGTAGGTTTGCCCGGTGACGGCGTA
>CALJUK010000343.1 GCA_937975745.1 uncultured Planctomycetaceae bacterium
TTATTCGTGTCGCTGTTCCTCATGGGGGGGACCGTTTTTTTTATTCGCGGTGGCTTTCCTGCTCCAGCCGTTCTGCCACAAATCCTACAACCCGCTCTGACATGTAGTCGAAGTAATCCCAGGAATGTCCGCCGTGACTGGTCGTGAAGTCGCATTCGTACGGAATGCCTGACGCGTACATTTTGCTGGCCAGACGCTCGGCCCCTTCAAACCACTCCTGATCGGTTGGATCGCAGACCAGCAACTGGTGTCGCGGGGCACTCATCGATCGCAGTTGCAGTGTGGCGGTCGCTTGCCGGGCAGACTCTTTATCGGGGAACATCTCATCCAACGGCAGTCCCTGGCCGTGCCAATTGTGAAAGTCGACAGCCGGCGCGAGGGCCGCCACCACCGGGAAATCTCGTGGCCGGCGAAAACCAAGCTGGAACGCTCCCTGGCCTCCCATACTGATCCCCATCAGGCCGACGAGCGGCGGTCGAATTCCCCAGAACTCGTCAAAGGCGGGAATGACGTGTTCCTGCAGGTATTGCAGCGGAGACATCTCCGCATCGAACTCGCTGCAGATGGTTTCGGTCCACCAACTGCGTTGACCGTGAGGGCAGATGGTCGGCAGACCATGGCGTTCCAGTTCTCGGGTGAAGGCTGGATTGTCCCGCAATGTCGTCAATCCATGGCCGTGCAGATGCAGCACTCCGGCCTGGGTCTGTCCGACTTCGGTCGGCTCGAAGACGTCCGCCTGCTTCCCGGCGATGGTAATTTGCTTCCAGGTTCCTGGCATGTCTCTCGGCTTTGTTGCAACGGAAAAGGTGTCAAACCAGTTGAGACGCGGTCTCTTGCGAGAACGGGTATCAATCTTCACAAATCATCCTGGAAGCGAACCGGCAGGCTGGCCACCACAGAGTGTCTCGACATAGAATCGCGTCCCTTCGACCACAGGAAAGAGTTCACAACCCCGGGCCGATGTCGGGTATCTTATCCGGTGGCACCAGGGCTGAAAACAGACTGCCCGGACGCGCAGCGGACATCGCGAGTTGGCATTGTTCGCCGCCGGGACTTTGCGGCTTGAGGGGCTACTTCAGGCCCGCAACAAGACCGACGCCCGTAGTAAGTCCGGCGCAATCGCGACACAACACCCTTGGACTGCAATACAACATTGCGAAGAAAGGACGGATCGAGATGAAAGGCAGCCAGAAGGTTATCGACGCACTCAACGACGGTCTGACGATCGAGTTGACGGCCATTAATCAGTACTTCGTCCAGGCCAAGATGTGCCAGAACTGGGCACTTTCGAAATTGGCCGCCAAGCACTACCAGGAGTCAATCGGCGAAATGAAGCACGCCGAAAAACTCATCGACCGCATCATCTTTCTGGATGGTGTCCCAGAGATTGCCCGCTATGACGTCATCCGGGTTGGGACGACCGTTCAGGAGCAATTCGAAAACGACCTCGCCTTAGAGACAAAGGGTGTCAACGCCTACAACGCGGCTGTCGCCCTGTGTATCCAGGAGAATGACGGCGGAAGTCGTGACCTGCTGGAGCAGATTCTGGTCGAGTCAGAAGAACACGTCGACTGGCTGGAATCGCAACTCGATCTGATCTCAAAATTAGGGATCGAGAACTACATGGTCACGCAGGTGGGCGAACACCCCGAAGAAGGGCATTGACCCCCCAACAGGTCCCGAATGCGACACTGGCAGGCGGTACAGCCTCGGCCGGCACCCGTCTGGGCCATGATGTCATTCAACGAATGCCCCTCAGCGGCGGCATTGAGGAGTTGGCTGGCCGTCACTTGCAGGCAATGACAGATCAAGCGGTCTGTCGCCATGTCGGTCCTGTTGATCGCAATCGTTGACATGCGCTCGACACCAGTTGGAAGGTAACGTCGGCCGGACCGCCGATGCGGCGGTCACGGCCTTGGCAGGCTTTCACTTTCGGGACTGAAAAACCTGGTCCGCGGCGATCTGGCCGCTCGATCCAAGCTTCTCACCACCGAAAACACTCGGTCCTCGCAACACGATTGGGCCTGGTACGCTCGTCCGGAATGTGCAGTCAAGGAACTCATTCGGAGGCGGGCTGTCTGGCTGGCTTATTGAGACTGAGTCTCAGTACCGGTCCATTCTACAGCCACCGCTCCGGCTGTCAACGGTTTTTCTTGAGTTGGCTCAAAGAATCGGCATCGACATCGAACGGGAGCGTTGAATCGCGGGGGGGGGGACTGGCGGGAGCCAAACGGCAGAACTGCAGAGGATTCTCGACCGGGCGATGACGCTCGAAGGCGGCTTGCAGCTGTCGGAGCCTTCTCGACGTGGTTTCGATTTCGTCCGCGCCGTCTGGCCGCATATTCCCGCCTCCGTTAGAATCGGACATTCGGACCGCTTCGGTTCGGTGCTCATCTGGAGCGGTGGATGCCTTCTCACGAGCCCCCACGACAACTCAACCCGATCGGCTGGCGCGAATGGGCCACGTTCCCCGAATGGAACGGCGTCGTCATCAAAGCCAAAATCGATACCGGGGCACGCACATCGGCGTTGCATGCATTCGACGTCCGCGTCGTCCGACGGGGGAGTCGCAGCTTCGCCCAGTTTCAGGTCCATCCAATCCAGCGCAGCACGGTCAACGTCATTGACACCGAGGCCGAACTCCTCGAATACCGCACGGTGACCAGCTCCGGCGGTCACACGTCACATCGGCCCGTCATCGTGACTCATGTGGCGTTGCTCGATCAGGTCTGGCCGATCGAACTGACCCTCGCCAGTCGCGATACCATGGGCTTTCGCATGTTGCTTGGTCGGCAGGCATTGCGAGGCCGATTTCTTGTCGATCCCGGTTGCTCGTACTTGGCGGGAGTGCCCGATGGCGCGCCGAGGTCTCGGAAGAGATCGGCCAAGCGTTCGCGCCGGCCCAAGCAGACCTGACGTCGGAGACGACAGCCGCCCATGCCTCCGCCGATCACCATTGCCAACGAGACTGTCGCGTCCGGACAAAAACGCGCGCTGGAGATCCCCGTCTCGCGATTGCCAACCGGCACATCGCTATCATTGCCCGTGACGATTCTCAACGGTCGTCACGACGGACCCACCATTTGGCTCAGTGCCGCCGTTCACGGTGACGAACTCAACGGGGTGGAAATCATCCGCCGCATCCTGGAACGAATCGATCCCAACGAACTATCCGGCGCATTGCTGGCTGTGCCGGTGGTCAACGTCTTCGGCTTCATTGGACAGTCGCGCTACCTGCCCGACCGCCGCGATTTGAATCGCTCGTTTCCGGGCTCGGCTCGGGGCTCGTTGGCGGCTCGGCTGGCCCACCTGTTCATGACAGAGATTGTCAGCCGCTGCAGCTACGGCATTGACCTTCATACGGGGTCCAACCACCGCACCAACTTCCCACACATTCGAGCCAACCTTGACGATCCCGAGACACGCCGCATCGCCACACATTTCGGTGCGCCGGTCATGATCAACGCCCAGACTCGCGACGGCTCGTTGCGGCAGGCCGCCTCGCAACGGGGCATCCATGTCCTGCTGTACGAAGCGGGGGAAGCACTGCGTTTTGACGAGACGGCTATCCGCACGGGCGTGACCGGAACACTGCGTGTGATGGCCAAACTGAAGATGATTCGCCACACGCCCAAGCGACTCAGCGAATACCGCAGCCGTCCCCCTTTAGAAGTCAGCAGCAGTACCTGGCTGCGGGCTCGTCAGGCCGGCATCTTGCGATTGAGTGTCGATCTGGGGGAGACTGTGACGGAACGGCAGCGAGTCGGTAGTATCGTGGATGTCACCGGAGACCATGCCGCCGAAGTCCTTTCGCCGCATGAAGGAATCGTGATCGGTCTAACCAGAAATCCGCTCGTCAACCGGGGAGATGGCATCCTGCACATCACCCAAATCACACAATCTCCCCCGCCACCCGACTACCGTGAACTCTGACCGAACCCGGAGACTCACCATGCGTTTCTCGATTCGCGAACACGACTTCGTCCGCAACCGACGAGTCCTGACGGTATTCGTTCTGGTCGTCACGCTGTTTTCTGCTGCGAACGGCGGCCGGGCGCAGCAGGTGTCGGCCCAGTCAGCCCGCGTACCGCAGCCGAACGCGAAGAGGCCGAACATTGTGCTGATTGTCAGTGACGACCAGGGATACAACGATCTTGGTTCACTGCGGGATGGCCTGATCACGCCCAACCTCGAACGGATTGCAAACGAGGGAGCCCGCCTGACCAGTTTCTACGTCGCATGGCCCGCCTGTACCCCCAGCCGAGGCGCCTTCCTGGCCGG
>CALJUK010000344.1 GCA_937975745.1 uncultured Planctomycetaceae bacterium
TGAACTCGGTTTTCCGGGTGGTCCGGCCATCAGTCGGATCGCCGAACGGGGAGACCCGACCGCGTTCGATTTTCCCCGTTCCTTCATCCACGACGAGCGGCTCGATTTCAGCTTCAGCGGTTTGAAGACGGCCGTCCGATACGCCGCACTTGGGACACCCGGTTCTGGTTCGCCACCACCACCGTTGACCGAGCAGCGGATCGCGGACCTGGCTGCCAGTTTTCAGGAAGCGGTTGTCGATGTGCTTGTGGAAAAGTCGCGACAGGCGATGGTGCAGACTGGTCTGAAGGTACTCTGTGTGGGGGGCGGTGTGGCGGCCAACAGACGTCTGCGCGACAGGCTGCAGGAGATGGTGGATCGCGACGGCGGGGAACTCCACCTGGCGGCGGCGGACATGTGCACCGACAACGCCGCTATGGCAGCCATCGCCTGGGAAGCACTGGAACAGGGGCGGACTGGTTCGCTGGGGATGGATGTCACGCCCGGCCTTGTCCGCCATCCACGCGGATGACTTTCGCCGCTTGATAACTTGTGCGGAGCGGGTTCATCGTCCGCCGGTATTGGCGAAGCTGAATGTGGCCACATCGGTGATTGTGCTGAATGTGGGCGAAAGGGACAGTCGAACGTAACGGCGGTCGCCCGAGACGACGGCTCCGGCTGTCAGCGTCACTCCTTCCGAAAGGAGACTGATCTGGGGCTGATAGCCGACACTGCCGCCACCCGCCACGGGGTTGGCTCCGCTGACAAACGATTGTTGCGACGACTGCTGGAACTGGGCGAGAACGAATGGCTTGGGGGGAGGCGGCAGCATTCCCTGGGCTGTCAGACGGGCCAGATTCTCCGACCCCAGATTGTGCGAACCCGGCCTTCCCAGACGCGACAGTCCTTGCCCCGGCCTGACAACGGTTGGTTGGAGTGAGTTGGGGCCGATTGGCATCGGCTCGTTGCGGCGACCTTCGGCCAACTCGAACGGGATGAGGGTGTCGTCCATTCCGAGTTGTACGGCGAATGATTTTTGCGTGGCGTCCTTCGTCCCGACACCAGTGCGGACCGTCAGATTGGCCCGTTTGCCGACAACTCCACCAGAAACATGCCTCACGCGGAGACGATAGCGCCCGGGTGTTGCGACGGGACAGAAATACTGTTCTTTGCAGTTGTCGGGCTTGGGGCCGTAACCATCCTTG
>CALJUK010000345.1 GCA_937975745.1 uncultured Planctomycetaceae bacterium
AGTCGGAAACAGTTGTTAACACAAACTTAACACGGCGCACATTGAATGTTTACGTCACCTGTTCCCTTGGGTCAATCGGAGATTGGGAGATATTCACATTCCAGGGGGCAACAGCTGAGAGACGCGGGACGACCGGACGTGGAAGAGTGTAAGGGGGAGTCGTACGGCAACCGGGGAGGGATGCCCTGGGCCGACAACAGGTTACCGATCGATCGCGGTTGGCCGGGCTCCGCGGTCTTTGCTGTCCAGAAAGGACTGCAAGATTTGCTGGGCTGCCACCGAATCCAGCCGACCGCGCCGCTTTTTGCTCGTCAGGCCTGTCGCCGCCAGTAACTCGTCGGCCGCGGCTGAAGTGTACCGCTCGTCCCAGTAGACGACGGTGAGTCTGGTAATTTGGCTAGCCTAGCCACCAAAGCGGCGTGCTTCGCGCGCTTTGCCCCCTTCGTCGCCACTCATGTGGACGGGCAGACCGACCACAAGTCCGACGGCCCGGTAGTCGGTCGCCAGAAATTCCAGGCGTTTGGCATCCTGTTCGACCGTCGTCCGTTGGATAATTTCCAGCGGTGCTGCAAAGTTTTGTTCGGGCGGACAGATCGCCACGCCGATTCGCCTTGTGCCGTAGTCGAGCCCCAGCAAGGGGCCCTGGCGCGGGACTTCGGCCGGCTGCGTGTCGGCCGGTGTGAACGCTGCTTTGCGATCAGAGGAATCGTCCATAGCCCCGTTCTTCGATTAGCGCGACGAGTTGTTTGACGGCGTTTTCGTCATCTCGCCGCGCCACCAGTGTGGCATCGGGCGTGTGGACCACGATGCAATCTTCCAATCCGATCGTTGCGACCAGATGGTTATCGTCCGTCCGAATGATACAGCCCCGCGTCTGAAGCCCGACGTGTGGACCGTCGATTGTGTTCTGATTGTCGTCCTGTCCGAGCAGACGCGGCAGGGCGTACCAGCTTCCCAGATCGTCCCACTCGAATGGAGCCTCGATGACAGTCGTGTTGGGCGAACGTTCCAGAACGGCGTAGTCGACTGAGATCGAATTCAGTTTCGGGAACTCTCGGTGCAACACGTCCTGCTCGTCCGGCTTCCCCAGGCTGTCCGCGATCTTCACCAAACCGGCGTACATCTCCGGTTCATACTCTTTCAACGCATCCAGAATTGCCCGGGCCCGCCAGACGAAGATGCCACAGTTCCAATAATAGCTGCCGGCCTTCAGATAACTCGCCGCGGTTGCCTCGTCGGGTTGTTCTTTGAATGCCCGGACCCGGTACGCCATTGTGTGCGCCGCATGTGTTTCTTTCGTCCGTTGGATGTATCCAAACCCCGTGGAAGGATACGTCGGCACGACGCCGAAAAGAACGAATGTTTCCGGCTGCTGCGCGACAACTGCGGCAGCCCGTTGGGCCGCTTCGCGGAATTTCTCGTTCGGGCGGATCACATGATCGGCCGGCATGACCAGCATGACACCATCCGGATCGCGGTGCAGAATGTGGATCGCTGCCAACCCGATGCAGGGGGCGGTGTTTCGACCGCACGGTTCGATCAGCACATTCTCCGTCGGCAATTCGGGAAGCTGCGCCCGTGCCTGTTTCGCCTGAACCTGGTTCGTCACCACCCATTGTTGCGATGGCTTCAACCACCCTTCGCCGCGGGCGATCGTGTCCTGAATCATCGTCTTCCGCCCCGCCAGCCGAAGGAGCTGCTTGGGCGTTTCTTTGCGGCTCTGAGGCCAGAATCGTGTGCCGGATCCACCGGCCATAACGACTGCATGCAACATGGTGTTGTCGTAGTTCCTCTCTGCTTTGTGCGGTCTGCTGGGAGAGAATGCCGTCCCGCAATCTACCGCAAGTAGGTCGGTTCCGAAAACGATTCGCGATCTGTCAGACGCTCCGCCAACTCGGCCCCATCGACGGCGAACAGTGGGCTAATCTCGACGGCGACTTCTGGCGACTGCGGAATCCCAGCCGCGACGAGCCAGGACCGATGCAATGCGAGCAGTGCCGTCTGCGCGGTTTCCGGCGAGTCGCTGCCAGATCGATTCTTCACGGGATTGAATTCGACGGCTCGATCGATCTCGAAGACCAGTGTCTGCGCGGCCTTGGGAAGCGCGTCGAAGATGAATTTCTCGAACTTGGTGGCGTTCGGGAAATCGGGCGTAATCTTGCGGCCTTGTTCGTCAATGAACGGGACCACCTTGCGAGCCAGGTGAAACGGCAGATCGATCTCATCCTGCAACAGGCGTTCAAAAAAGGTCCGCTGGAACGCGTGGATTGCCGTATTGCCGGCCCATAACCTCAGACCGCCTGTTTCGTCCGTTTGGGCAGCGATGTCCGCAGGGAGGTCGCTGTACTCGATGACTTGTGTCTGGCCGTCGATGTCGGCCACCAGTCCCATCTTCTCGTCGGCCGACCGCTTGGCAGCAACCTTGGTGGAGGCTTCGGATTCTCGCTGGTCATGGAAACCAAGAAAAACCGGATCGCAGACGACAGCCGTCGGATTGTCGACCTGGTGGTAATACAGCGTCTCGATGCCGCGCCGCGACATCTCTTCCAGGCAGCCGGATCGTTCGATCGCCCGCAACATTCCGCCGTGACCATCGGGACTGGCTACGACTTGGTCTTTTTCGGCAAGCAGGACTTTTCCCGACCGGCTGTCGACGGCCGGCATTGTTCCCTGCTGAAAGAAGAAGACATCCGCCGGGTCGAGGCCAAAAAAGTGATTCTGTTGGAAAAACGCGACCGTTTCATCATGCGTGGCGTCGCTGGTCATGATGAAGTAGGGAATTGGTTTTCCGGCCTGTCGACTGCGGGCCAGCAGTTGCTCAGCGAGAATCTGAAAGAGGCTGTTCCGGCTGACCGGTCCGATCGGAAACATTCCCTTCGGATGTGGAAAGCCCAGCCGACTTCCCTGACCGCCTGCAACCAGGATGCAGCCGACGCGACCAGCGGCCAGGAGTGCAAGCCCCCGGTTTCGGGCCGTCGTGTGAATGTCCTGATCGGCTGAGGTCTTCGGAAGGCGGACGACTGTTGCGGGCGGTTCTGCCCGAGCGGCCTTCTCGACTGCGGACTCGCCGTCGCCGCCGGTTGGCTGCGAGATTTCGTGCAATTGTCGAAAGTCGATTTTATCCAGCTGGCTGGCGAGGGCCTGCTGTTTGGCGGGGGGCAACTCAGGCCACCAGGCGAGCAGATGCTCGTGTCCGCTTCGCAGGAGCTTCTCGACCAGCTTCGGATTCGGGTTTGCACTCATCGGGGGCTGCGTTGAAAGGTCTCGGAGAGATTCGCCGACACACCGCCGGTTGGGTGACGGTGTCGGATGCGTTGAATAGGTCGATCTTAACGGATCGTTGCGGCGAGTTACAGCAGCCCCAGATTCACCACAAGTAGTCGGACGCTGTAGAGAACGACGCACGCCGTCAGAAGAGAGGCACCGTTCAACAGCCAACGGGCCGTTCGCGGACGATGGGCGTACACAATCTGGGCAATGACAGCGACAAAGGCTACCAGGACGAATTTGAAATAGACCATCCCTCGGATCCCCCAATGGGCCAGGAAGTAGTCTGCGAGTGGATTGGATTCTCGGAAACCACCCATGTGCAGCAGTCGGTGCGTCATGAAGACATCGAGCGCATTGGCCAGAATGAAGACTGCGGTCTCTCGTTCCAGCGGAAGTTGCTTGCGGAAGACAGTATGCCAGGTCCCCCGCGAATGTTGTGAGTCGACGTCCGAATGCCGGGGAGAATTCTTGGGCACGACATCGCTTTCTGACACGCGTTACAGACGAACGTGATGGCACGACAGAATGGGCGAGCAGTCTCGGATTCGAGAGTCCGCGTCAGCAGTGCCGGATCGAAGTGATCGCGATCGATGACACCGTCGACAGAGAGAGACCATCAACCGAGAGATTCGGCGACTCCATGCGGCATGCGTAAGATACCATCAATAGAGCGCTTACGTCTAGACGGCTGATCTCGTTCGGTGGCAAGGCAGGCCTCACGCTCAAATTCATATCGTCTCCGGTCCACCAAACGGGGGCGTGGACGACGCCTTCGAACTGCATGCCGCGTGGCTTTCATTGGTTGGTTGCTTTGCGTATGATGCCTTTTTGTCGGCAAACTGCGTGGTGAACCGACTTCTCGACGGCAGCCAGATGAGAAGCGGCGCCTTCAGTGCGACTGTGAAGGACTGTGTGAAAAGGCTGGTGCGCTTACCAGCATTTTCGAGCAGGCCCTGATGCAGGTAGCCCGCACTCGGCGGTGCGATCTCGGCGGTGCGATGGGGGGGTGTGCGGTCACGTGCATGCCTCAAACATCTTGCAGGTTAAAGGGTTGGCGTACTGCAATACGGGGACTGGGCCGAGCACTTCACGGCATTGTTGGAACACGGCATTGTTGGAACACGGCGGCGGTCGACTGGCCACCGTCGATTTCGACCCGGAAACTGGCGAGATTGTGGGTGAATGGAGCGAAATTCGGGCCAAACCGCTCGTGTCGCGACAGTAAACGTTCACCGAACACGGTCCAGAACCAGTGCCGGAGCCGGTTCCTCTGTCGTAACGGACGTGCTCTGACTGAAGATTTGAGCGGATTCGTCTGAGTCCCGATGCAAAAACGCAGGTACGCAATCGATTCAACGGCAACGTCAATTCTGCCGAGGTAGAGACGGAACACCACGCAAAACGTTCGGATCAAGGTTTCTTGATTTTCGATCTACAGTGCATCGCACAACCCGAAATTGACCCGCCCCAAATGGGGGACCGAGGCCCGATCCACTGCCGACTGGATGGCCGACGCACAAACTGAGCGCCCCGGCGCGGTCGCAGGACATCTCGCATGATACGTGAAGGCCTTTCTCGCGCCGGCTTCAAATTGGTGCATGGTCGGCATCTGGTCTACAACCAATGCTGGGAAGACCCCCGGTTGGATCATCAGGCCCTCGAATTGGGGTCTGACGACCACGTGGTGATGATTACCTCGGCCGGCTGCAACGCGCTGGACTATGCTCTCAAAGGTCCGCGGCGAATCGACGCCGTCGACGTCAATCCCCGGCAGAATGCGCTGCTCGATTTGAAACTGGCGGGAATCCGCGCGCTGGATCATGAGCCCTTCTTCGAGTTGTTCGGCCGCGGTCGGACCGACCAGTGGAAGTCGCTGTACCAAAGCCATCTTCGCAGTGAACTTTCCCCAATGTCGCGGCGGTTCTGGGACAGCAAGGGAGCCGACCTGTTCTCGAAACGGAGACGGGGTAGCTTTTACTTTCGTGGGACATCCGGCACATTTGCCTGGTTCGTGAACGTCTACATCAATCGGATCGCCAAACTCCGCCACGCGGTCAACGAATTGTTGGCAGCGAAGACGGTTGAGGAACAACGCGATATCTTCGAACGCTACCGCCTGCGGAGTACGCTCTGGAAGCCCTATGTGCAATGGGCCATCCGCCGCGATATGGCACTCGCCATGCTGGGTGTTCCCAGGGCGCAGCGGAAGCAACTCGACCGTGACTACATCGGCGGGATTGCCCAGTTCGTGATCGACCGGGTCGAGGCTGTCTTCACGCGGTTGCCGTTCGCCGAAAACTACTTCTGGCGGGTCTATCTGACTGGCGAGTACACACCCGAATGCTGTCCGGATTATCTTCGTCGGGACAACTTCCAGAAGCTCAAGGACGGGCTGGCTGATTCGGTCCAGACACACACCACGACAATCACTGGATTCCTCGAACAGAACGAAGACCCGGTCACACGGTATGTCCTGTTGGACCACATGGACTGGATGAGTGCCAATCTGCATCGAGGTCTGGCGGAAGAATGGCAATGGATCGTGACACGGGCCGCTCCAAGCGCGCGGGCCATTTGGCGAAGTGCCGGGATGCAGGTCGATTTTATCGACCCGATCGAAGTTGAACGCAATGGTGAGAAAGTGCGGGTCGGCGATCTGCTGACCTACAACAAATCGCTCGCCGAAGAGCTTCACGCTCGTGACCGCGTGCATACATACGGCAGCTTCTACATCGCCCAGTTCCCGTCCAGCTAATGCCTCGTTTTCGTTTGCAGCATCTCAGGTAATCGCGGAGTTGGAATGACATCGGCCACTTCCTCGTTCTGGACTCAAATGAAAACGCTGTGGGCCCTGGTGGCTACGCGGATCACCGGTGAGTCGCATCAGGATCGGCTGGAAAGTTTCTATCGCGCCCAAGCCGGCGGGTACGACGCCTTTCGAGCCCGTTTGCTGCACGGACGACAGGATATGATCGACGCCATCCCGCCCGTTGCTGATGGAGTCTGGGTCGATCTGGGTGCCGGAACGGGCGAAAATGCCGAGCGGTTCGGGGAACGCCTGGCGTCCATGCGGCAGGCCTATCTGGTCGACCTCTGTCCGTCGCTTCTGGAGGTGTGTCAGCAGCGCATTTCATCACATGGTTGGACGAACGTGACGGGCGCCCATGCTGACGCCACGAAGTTTACTCCTGCGGAAGGCCAATGCGACATCGTCACCTGCTCGTATTCTCTGACGATGATTCCCGACTGGTTTGCCGCGATCGAGAATGCGTACCGACTGCTCAAACCCGGCGGTGTCATCGGGATCGTCGACTTCTACGTCACACGCAAACATCCGGAAGAGGGACTGGGGAAGCATTCCGGCTGGACTCGTTCGTTCTGGCCGTGGTGGTTCGCCCACGACAACGTCTTCCTCAGCCCGGATCATCTTCCCTTTCTGAGATCCCGGTTCGAAACGATTCTGCTTCGGGAAGAGCGGGGCAAAGTTCCCTTCATGCCCGGTTGCCGGGCTCCCTACTACATCTTCATCGGTCGTAAGCCCACTGGTGGCAGTGGCGAGGTACCACCCGAACTGCACGGCGAGTCGACCAAATAACGTTCTGCCAACAGTGGGCTCGCGCTGCGCAATTTGTTCGCGTTGCGCAACCGAAGGCCAGTCGCGGACGCGTCGCAGAGCGGTGAAGGCGAGGTGAATTCCAACGCCTGGTCTGGCACGACGCAGCCGTCGCAGATTCAGCAATCGGGGTTTGCGCGTCGGGGCACCCCCCCGGAGGTATTTTCGGCGTACCTTCCGTGTCAGCGGATGTCGGCCAAGCCGCCACTCTCCTCATCAAACGGGCTAATGGAAGGGGACCACTGGCACATCAGGATTCCCAGTTCGTATAAGACGACCAGCGGAATCATCATCATGAGCATGCTCATCGGGTCGGCAGGTGTCAGCAGCATCGAAATGATGGCGATGACCAGAATCGACAGCCGACGCATCTCCTGGTACTGCTGGAGTTCGAAAACCTGAATCCGCTCCAGGAACAGCATCACCAGCGGAAGCTGGAAGCTCAAACCAAACATGACCGGTAGCATGATGGCAAAACTGATCCACTCCGAAAGGCGGATTTGCGGTTGCACGTTCAGGATGCAATTGAAGCTCAGTAGAAACGTC
>CALJUK010000346.1 GCA_937975745.1 uncultured Planctomycetaceae bacterium
CTGCCGCCGGACCGAATTGTTCGACCAGAATCTGAAGCCTGACAGAGCACTCCGAACATGTTTCATGACGACGTGACATCTGCGTTCTCCTGGGAAGCCGTCATTGATGACTTTGTCCGAGAGATTCTGGGAGAGACGGATCCGCTGCAAGGCGCGATCGACTCGATTGAAGTAGCCATCGGCCTGGGCCTGGAAGTCGTGTTCGATGCCTCTCAGGCGGGCCGAGCGCGTATCCAGCGGTTGGGCCGTCGCCAGACGATCTTCCTGAAGCCGGACGACCGCCAGGAGCGATTGCAGTGGGCCGTGGCGCACGAACTGGGCGAGGCCAATGCTCACATTCTGTTTGAACGGTTGGGGATACAACTCGGACCGGACCAGGAGCACCTGCGAGAAAAACTCGCCAACGAGTTTGCTTCTCGATTGTTGCTTCCGACCGACCCGTTCCAGAAACTCTGCCGCGACAGTGACTGGGACGTCTACGAGCTGAAGGCCCATTTTGCGACAGCCAGCCATGAACTCATTGCGTGGCGAATGTTGGACGACCCCAACGCCAGTGTGGTAACAATCTTCGACCACGGTCGCATCACGCGGCGGCGGAGCAATCAGGCGAGGCGTCCGCCCGCCTTGTTGCCCGTCGAGCGGGACTGCTGGGCGAAGGCCAATGAATCGGGGAAGCCGCTCGGACGGATTGCGACCGGTGTGGCCGTGAAAGCGTGGCCGGTCCACATCCCCGGTTGGCGACGTGAGATTCTCCGCACGACGCCAATCGAGGACTTCGAGTAGGACCCGTTTGAAATCCGGTTGGTGGGGAGTCTTCGGCCAGACTTTTCACGACGAAGACGCAGCACACAGCGGTTTTGGAACCGCTCCGAGTCTCGCGCCCGTTATTTCCGGTCGGTCGATGTTTGTCGAACTACGCCGAGTGAGCGGCTGCATCGGGCGTGTGAGCGACAATCTCGATCGAGATACCACCCTCGTCGTTCGTATCGACATGGATTGTGGCACCATCCGCATAGTTGCCCGCCAACAGTTCGGTCGCCAGCCGATTCTGCAGTCGCTGCTGGATGACCCGTTTGAGCGGACGGGCTCCGTAGACCGGGTCGTAGCCCTCTTCCCCCAGCAAGTCCTTCGCCGACATGCTGACTTCCAGATCGAAGCCACTGTCGGCCAGCTGACCGGCAAGCCGTTGAATCTGCAGATCAACAATCTGCCTGAGTTCGGCCCGGCCAAGCGGATGAAAGACGATGACTTCGTCAATTCGGTTGAGGAATTCGGGCAGGAACTCTCTTCGCAGGGCGTCCGTGACGCGGTGGCGGATTTCCTCTTCGTCCTCCTTGCCGGCCAAATCGATGATCGTCTGACTGCCGATATTGGACGTCATCACGATAATCGTGTTGGTGAAATCCACTGTCCGGCCGTGACTATCCGTCAGGCGTCCATCATCGAGAACCTGCAGCAAGATATTAAAGACGTCACGGTGTGCCTTTTCGATCTCATCCAGCAGGATGACCGCGTATGGCTGTCGGCGGACAGCTTCGGTGAGCCGGCCCCCCTCTTCGTACCCAACATAACCGGGAGGCGCACCGATCAGACGGGCGACCGAATGCCGTTCCATGAATTCACTCATGTCGATGCGGATCATATTCCGCTCGTTATCGAACAAGAATGCGGCGAGCGCCTTGCAGAGTTCCGTCTTGCCGACACCAGTCGGTCCCAGAAAGATGAATGATCCCACCGGCCGATTGCGATCCTGCAATCCAGACCGTGACCGCCGAACGGCATCTGAAACCGCTCGGACCGCCTCGTCCTGGTCAATCATCCGCTGATTAATGCCTTCCTCCATGCGGAGCAGTTTTGCCCGTTCCCCTTCCAGCATCTTGCTGACCGGAATGTTGGTCCACGAGCTGACGACCTTGGCGATGTCTTCGGCAGTCACTTCTTCCCGCAGCAACCGGGGCTGCGACGAGTCACTGGTCTCGGCCATTTGGTGCTCCAACGCGCGGAGTTGCTCTTCGGCCCGCAACCGTTTCTGCTCGATCTCGTGCGCCTTGATGAAGTCCTCGTTCAGGTTTGTCTG
>CALJUK010000347.1 GCA_937975745.1 uncultured Planctomycetaceae bacterium
GTAGTTTCCCGTGCCAAAGTGGACATATCGCTGAATGCCATGCGGCTCGCGGCGGACGATGACGCAGACCTTGGCGTGCGTTTTCAGGCCCTTGACGCCGTAGAAGACCTGGACCTCGGCTTGTTCGAGGTCGCGAGCCCATTCGATATTTCGGGCTTCGTCAAAGCGGGCCTTGAGTTCCACGATCGCCGTCACATACTTGCCATTGTGGGCGGCCCGCTTGAGGGCGGCGACAATCGGACTATTGCCACTGGTTCGATACAGCGTCTGCTTGATGGCCAGCACATCGGGATCATCAGCCGCATCTTCCAGAAGCCGGACGACCGGGTCGAAACTTTCGTACGGATGGTGCAGCAGAATGTCGCGCTGCGATAGAACCGAAAAGATGTTCTCCCCGGGTGCGATATCCGGCGAAGGCTGCGGAGGCCAGGCCTCGTAACGAAGTGAATCGAAGCCATGCGCATCGGCCAATGGCATCAGCGCCGACAATCCAATCGGCCCTGCAACACGAAAAACCCCCGCTGGCTTCACGTCGAGCACGTTCGTAAGAAACGCAACGGATTCGTCCGAGATCGCCGCGTCCACTTCGAGACGGACACACTCCCCCTGCTTGCGGGCGTCGAGAACTTCCTCCAACTGCGACATCAGGTCGGCGGCCATGTCTTCGCGAACGCTATGATCGGCGTTGCGCGTGATTCGAAACGGAACGCATTCGAGGATTGTCTCCACCGGAAAAAATCGCTCGACATGGGTCCGGATGGCGTCTTCCAGCAGGATGTATTCGTAGCCTCCTTCTGAAGGCAGGGTGATAATTCGAGCCGCCGAACGTCCGAACGGGATGACGGCAAATTCGGGTGTGTTGGAATCATCGTCGCGGTTGCGCATTCGTACGAGAACGTTGAGCGACAGGTTGATCACCGCCGGAAAGTCCTCCGGCGATGCGACTCCGATGGGACTGAAGATTGGATAGAGCTCTTTTTCGATACGCTGGGCTACAACCATCGCCTGCTTCGTAGAGAGTTCACCCGGACGAATGCGGGTCATGCGGGCGGCGCGAAGCTGGGGTTCGAGTTCGTCCATGAACAGCTTGTACTGCGCCTGCACCATCTCGTGCGCCTTGTGGTTGACTGCGTCGAGTTGCTGCTGCGGCGACATGCCGGCCGGATCCGGCTTGGTGACCCCCTGCTGCGCCAACATGCGCAATCCGCCGACGCGAATCATGTAGAATTCGTCGAGGTTTGACGCCGTGATGGCCAGAAACCGAAGCCGCTCGAGCAACGGAACGGATGAGTCCAGCGCTTCGTCGAGAACCCGGTCGTTGAACTCCAGCCAGCTCAATTCGCGATTGAAGTACTTCGAGGGCTGCTCGCCCATGGTGTTCGCTTTCGCTTCTGATGACACGCGAAACAACTCCCGAACTATTCAGCTTTGTGATAGCGGTCTGACTAACTACGCTGTGGCCTGTTGTAGCTAACACGGTGGATGCCATTCCGCGAAACGCTTGTCAGGCCAGACGAAATTGCACTCGCATGCCGTAGACTTCCTCGAACAATGTTCCCTTCTGCCGCAAGGCCAACTGTTCGAGCGATAAATCCTCGACATTGGGGACTTCAACGACCAGACGGTCCTCCTCGGCATGGCATGTGATCTCGGCAATTCGCTGGCTGTATGAGCGGTCGAGTGCATCGGCGACGCGGAGAATGGCAGCGAGCTTCGCAACGGCGATGCGACTGTCACGGTCGAGGGCCGTGTATCCTTCGTGAGACGACTTGGGAGACGAGCGGCGGTGATAGCGGGCGATCAACGCCACGATCAGCAACTGCTTCTTGCCCAGTCCGAACACTTCGCTGTTATTGATCACGTACATTGAGTGTTTGTGATAGGCCTGATTGCTGACAAACAGGCCGATTTCATGCAGGATAGCGGCTACGTACAGCAGCCAGCGGTACTGTTCGGAGAGTTCGTGTTCCTGCTGTAGATCTGTGAAGATTTTATCGGCCAGCTGTGCGACGTGAATCGAGTGTGGCAAATCGACTTCGTAACGACGCGCCAAGTCAACCGCTGACGATACGACCTGGTCGCTGAAGCGGGAGGTCCAAACTTCCCGAGTGGCCATCTCACGCAGGAGACCGTCCCGCATGTTGACATTCGAAACGTGAATGCGCTCTAACGAGAGGGCTCGTGCCACTTGCAGATAGGCTAGCAATGCCGGCCCGAGTGTTTCGGCCGTTGGGAAGTTGATGTGATACTGCTGCACCAGTTCGTCTTCCGACGTCGAGAGAACCTGGTCCGTCAGTTTGGCGAGATCGCTCACGCGAATGCAGGCCAGTCCTTTGCGGTCCCACTCGGTGTTGAGTTGATTGACGGCGAATCGGACGTCCCCTCCAAGGGCAATCATTTCGATGGTGCCCTCGGGTGGCAGGTGTTGCTGCAACTCCTCGGTTGTCCGCTCGATCTGGTTTTCCATCAGGGTTCGCAGTTGTGCCTGGGTGCCCCGATACAGCTTCAACGATTCCTTGAGTCGCAAGCTTCCCAGACGATAGGTGTGCGAGAAGCTGATGTTGTCCTGTTCCGCAATCAAAACTTCAGTGCTGCCGCCGCCGACTTCGATGATGATCGATCGGGAGTTCAATAACGCTGCGCCAGATTGTACAAACGGCTGAATCCCCAAATAGGTGATTCGCGTCACTTCGGCTTCGTCGATTGGCTCGACCTGAATACCCGTCGCGATGTAAACCCGGTCGAGAAATGCCAGCCGGTTCTGAGCCTCGCGGACAGCCGACGGGGCAACGACCCGCATCTGGTCGGGGTCGGCGATATCGTAGGCTCTCAGGACGCGGAGGTAGCTCTTCAGCGATCGAACACACTCCTCGATCGTCGATTTCCGGATCATTCCCTTCGTGAAGGTGTCCTTTCCCAGATCGACCGCCTGGGAGAGTGTCTCCAGAATTTTGATCGAGCCGCTTCGGCCGATCTGAGCGATGGCCATGCGAATCTGCGATGCGCCGATATCGATGACGGCCACAGGTTTGGTCGGCATGTCCGCCGAGACGGATGTCGGTTCGTTGCTCGGATTGACGGTAGACACGATCTTGTCCAATTTAGGCCTGGTCTGGGTGATGCCCCGCGAACGTGCGGCAATCAGGATCAGGAGGTGATGTGTCGATGTGATTTTCGATCAACTGTCGTCCCGACGGTCGGGTGAATTACTTTAGCCTGGCTGCGGCCGTGGCGGCGGCACCCAGGATGGCGGCGTCGTCCCCCAGTTCGGCCGTCACGACTCGAAACGAGTCGACAAACGATGGCAGGGCAAAGCTCTTGGCGGCTTCTTCCACTTCCGTGACAAACAGGTCGGGCATCGCTTCTGCCAGACCCCCTCCCAGGATGACCATATCGGGAGCCATCAAATTAACCAGCCCACCGACGGCCGTTCCGATACTGCGGGCCGCGGACCGGACAATTCGTTCGATGGCTACATCACCTTGGGCGATAGCATCGGCCAACGCGCCGCTGCGAATCCGCGAGAGATCTGTCCCGGCAATGCTCATCAGGTGTGGTGCCTGGCCTCGAAATACGGCTTTGGCCGCCTCGGACGCGATGGCAAGCCGACTGGAAATCGCTTCGAGGCAACCTCGTTGTCCGCAACCGCAGAGCGGACCGTCGGGCTGGACTTGGATGTGGCCAAGTTCCATGCAACTTCCCTTACGGCCGCGGAAGATCTCGCCGCGGTAGACAAAACCTCCGCCAATTCCTGTTCCCGGAAAAACGCCGAGGACCGACTCGCTTCCTTTGCCGGCCCCGAAGCGATATTCGCCAAAAACGCCGGCATCAACGTCATTCAGCAGGACTGTCGGGCAGTCGAATTGTTTTTCCAGCCGATCTTTAATGCGTACATTCCTCCAACCGAGATTGGGGGCATCAAAAATGATCCCGCGATCCAGATCCAGCGGCCCCGGACAGCCAATGCCGATGGCCGCCAAACTTGAGCGGGAGACTTCTGCTTCGTCTAAAGCCTTTTCGATCGTTTGGACAATTCGGTCCAGGCCGGCTTCGACCCCTTCGTGGCCGCGTGTTCGGCGCCGCTTGCGCCCGACGCATGTGTATGACGAGTTGAACAGCCCGGCGAGCATCTTCGTGCCGCCGAGATCGAATCCAACAAGGTGTCGTCCATCCTTGACATCGACCATGATTACCCTTGGTTGCTGACAGAGGCTTTCTGGGGGAGTTTCAGTGAATGTGAGCGGGTTTGAGGAGCCGTCCGGACCGTACCGTAGGACGCCGAGCCGAGCTGCCTGCAGGACATATCATAGCCGAAGTCTCACCTTGGGAGCGACTCTCAACGAGAGTTTTGCCGTGCTCCGTGGACCAGTGACCGCCGACTCTCTATTTTGTAGGTGACGGCAAGAGTACCGACCCGGAGGGGGACTTCCGCACGATGACTACCGACAAACCGATCCAGAAGGCAGATGCACTGCCGCAATTCCAACCGGCTGTTGTCCCGGTTTTTGACTGTCACGTCATTCTGTCGACCAGCAGCCAGCCGCCAGCTGTTCGCGGTCGTGTGGCCAATCTAGCGCCCATCACCGCCGCGGGGGCGGTCGAACGGGATGTGCTCATGAAACTCGTGTCCCAATTCAAGGCTTGCCTGGTGGACCATCGCGCCCGGCAGGTGGAAGTCCCCTGGCAAGACCCTGCGGACGAGCCCGGTCCGGGCGAAGTCGAACGGTGGATTCCCGTCCATTTGTAATCTGGCTACCGACTGGGAGCTGCGCCCTCCCGCGCGACTTACTGAAAGTTCACCCATGGACGAATTGCTTGAGCGATTCTTGCGGTACGTGCGGATCGACACTCAGTCGGACGAAACGAGTCCGTCCATCCCGAGTACCGCAAAACAGTTGGACTTATCGCGTCTGCTGGCCGAAGAGTGCCGCGAAATGGGACTGGAAGACGTCACTCTGGACGAGTTTGGCGTCGTGATGGCAACCATTCCAGCAACAGTAGAACACACCTCTCCGACGATGGCTTGGGTGGCCCATGTCGACACGTCGCCAGAGTACTCGGGGACGGGCGTCAACCCGCAAGTGCACCGCAAGTACGACGGCGGCGATATCACGGTGCGCGACGACCCGGAGATGCGGTTGCTGTTACGCGTCCACGAGAACGCGG
>CALJUK010000348.1 GCA_937975745.1 uncultured Planctomycetaceae bacterium
CTGCGGATCCATTGATGAGAATCTCGATATTCCCGCCGTTGGCGCGAATGGTGGTGTTGTCGTCGTCCGTTAAGTCAACGGTCAGTTCCCCGCCGGCCAGGCTGATGCTGGAGAGCATGATGCGTTCTTCGAATGTCTCGACGATCGCAGCGGGGTTGACGTGCCTTGCTCCGCGTCGGACTCGCCGGCGGTGAGGAGGCCTGATCGAGAGCCGTTGCAACAAGAGGGATCGCCAGTCATTCAGCCTCATGAGAACACCTCGTTCCGTCAGTGGGTTCCAGAAACCGTTTCAAAATGGATGTGGTTGTTGGTTGCACGGTTTCCCTGGTGCTTCGGTTGAAAATCAGGGGCGGGCGAGTACTCCTCTTCGAGTGTGAGATGTCGGATGCGTCGTCGAGTCCCAGAGGTCGGTATCAGTTTCCATGTTGGGTTGGACGGCCGTTGGTTGGCCGACGGACAGACATCGTGCAGTCGGGCGTGGGACTGATCGCTGCACGACGCCTCCGGACAAAACCCCGTCGAACGCTTGAAACGCCAACTGGAAGGCAGGTGGTCTGCTAGGACACGCGGCCCGTCAAGGCTCCTAAGCGACGCCAAGATGTATGTGTGAATTCGTCAATCATCCATGATGAGTTGGCGAGCATGATTATAAGGCACGATAACGTGGCCAGACGAATATGAATGTTCTTTTTTTTCGAGGGTGTTCGCTGTGGCCAATCACCGAAGAGCGAACGCTGTGGCGAACAAGCTCAACGAGTTCTTTTGATTCTGTGGAATGCAATAACATCCACAGCAGTTTCGCTACCACGCGAGTAATAGCCACGTAAGTTAGTGGTGTCGTGCGGACATGTCTATGTGTCTTTTTGTGATATTGCTGGAAGTCACGGTGTCTTTTGAAGGAAGAATGGGCCGTGGTTCGTTGCGAGTCGATTCTATGTCATTGTAATTACACACGGTATCACTGCGGTGCAGTGGTGCAGATAGTGGTAGCCTTATTTTGCTAACCAAGGGGTGTGACAGGATCTTGTCACACGTATTGAAAGTTGGGAGAAAAAGTGTGAGAGGGAAGAAGGTCGGCGGGAAAGACCTGCGGAACGCGGGAGGACTTCGGCGAGAAATGCGGCCAAGGGGATGCCCTGGCTGTCGGAGGCTTTGTCGGCGACCCGGTCTTGCGAAGACGTGGCGACTGTGCGCGTCAAGACATCGCGGATTTTCATCTCAGCTTGGCCCCCGTGTGAGGCCGACTTTTTGCTTCGGCTTATCCCATTCATGTTTCGGGCGTGTGCAGTCGTCGTCAGCGTCCTGCTCAAAGAGGAGGAGCTCACAACGAACGGTGCGATCACCCGAGGCGCCATTTCGCTGCTGCGGACTCGCCAACGTTGACCGCAGTCTGGTTCACTACGATACTGAGTCAGGACACGAAGGCCAGCTTGGACACACGAGTCCACACGGTGCGCACGATTCGTGCGCTGATTGCCAAAACCCTGAGTCCGTTCACACCCAGAGTCCATTCACTCTGCGAAAGTAAGGATCAATGAACCAGCTTCCGAAATGTCGCCTCTCAGTCGTCGTCCTTTTGTCTTCCGTCTTGCTCTCGATGAACGCGGCAGGTGTGTGTGCGGCAGCGGAAGAATCAGCGCGGCCCAATATTGTCGTCGTCCTGTCAGATGATCTGGGCTACGGAGACATTGGCTGCTTCGGGAGTCCTGAGATCAAGACGCCCGCGCTCGACAAATTTGCCAGCGAAGGTGTCAAACTGACAAGCTGCTATGCCGCCGCACCGAATTGTTCGCCGGCTCGGACCGGATTGATGACCGGCCGGACACCCTACCGCGTCGGCGTCCACAACTGGATTCCGATGCTTTCGCCGGTCCACGTTCGTAGGCAGGAAATCACCGTTGCGACCCTACTTCGGCAGGCTGGATACGCCACCTGTCACGTCGGGAAGTGGCACATGAACGGGATGTTCAATATGGTGGGCCAGCCGCAGCCCTCCGATCACGGCTTCGACTACTGGTTTTCGACCCAGAACAACGCACTCCCGAATCACCACAACCCCGAAAACTTTGTCCGCAATGGTGTCCCGGTTGGACCGCTGGAAGGTTATGCGGCCGACCTGGTTGTCGAGGAGGCCGTGTCCTGGTTGAGAGAGAAACGTGATCCCAGCAAGCCCTTCTTCCTGTATGTCTGTTTTCACGAACCGCACGAGCCGATCGCCACGGATCCGAAATATGCGGCCATGTATCCCTCGGACACTCCTTCAAAGTCGGCTCATCACGGCAACGTCACGCAGCTGGACCACTCTTTCTGCCGTCTAATGGAGACTCTCGATGATCTGAACCTGCGGGAGAACACCTTCGTGATGTTCACCAGTGATAACGGACCAGCCATCACCACCAGGCATCCGCATGGCTCGTCCGGTCCGCTGCGCATGCACAAGGGGCACTTGTATGAAGGGGGAATTCGCGTTCCAGGCATCGTTCGCTGGCCGGGACAGACACAGGCTGGGAGTGTGATTGACGAGCCGATCTCGGGGGTCGATCTGCTCCCCACCGTCTGCGACATCGTGAATATCCCCGCGCCAGATGATCGGCGACTGGATGGTCAAAGCGTCATCCCGGTGTTGACCGGGAATGACTACAAGCGGACGAAACCATGGTATTGGCAGTTCAACTACGCCCGTTCCAAGCCAAAGGTTGCCATGCGGCTGGGCCGCTGGAAAGTCGTCGCAGACTTGACTACGCCGGTTCCGCAATCTCGCAACGGCCTCACACAGCTCGATCGGGACTCGGTCAAGAAAGGGGAACCGACTGATTTCGAGTTGTACGACCTGCTGTCCGACGTCGGTGAGACAACCAACCTGGCGAACTCAGAGATCGAACATCTGGGACGGCTGTCAGCGCTGCTGAAGGACCTGCACTTCGACGTCTGTGCTGAAAGCCCGGTCTGGCCAGACTGGGAGTTCGCCCGTTACGAAGGGCAGCGGATCACCTACCCCGAAGAACCCACCTTCCCAGTTCCGCCGCCAAATCCTCCCGAAGGAATGGTTGCATTGTTCGACGGCAAGACATTGGACGGCTGGGAACGCAACGGCGGCGTCGCGACCTATCGCGTGGAAGATGGTGCGATTGTTGGCCAGACAACCGAAGGAAGCCCAAACACCTTTCTCTGTAAGGGGCCTTTCAGCGACTTCGATTTGCAGTTGGAAGTTCTCTGCGATCCTCGTTTGAATTCGGGTATCCAGATTCGCAGTCACGTCTACTCCGAAGACACGCCGCAGGAATCGCAGCCGAAACGCGTTCGGCCGGCTGGTACGGTGTATGGTTACCAGTGTGAGATTGCCGCTCACGACGTGCATCAGGCCGGCAACTTCTGGGACGAAGCCCGTCGCACCAAATGGCTGGATGATATCTCGGGTCGGCCGGGGGCTCCCGAAGCCTATAAGGACCACCAGTGGAACCATTACCGAATCGTAGCCCAGGGGAATCGAATTCGGTCATGGGTGAACGGTGTTCCCTGTGCTGACTTTCGCGATGACCTCGACAAATCGGGCTTCATCGGGCTGCAGGTGCACGGCATCAAGGCGGGAACCGGCCCGTACGAAGTCCGGTGGCGGAATATCTTCATCCGCGAATTGAAGCCCGGAGAAAAAGTCGACGATTGAGCGCCGACCAGATCCGCCATGTTACATGACGCGGCGGTGGCCACGTTGCTATACTTCAGCCCTTGGGCCTCCGTCGGGAGTTGTCGGTCGTGTTTTCTCAATCGGGTGAGTCGCAATGAAGGTGTTAGTTGTCGGTCAAGGAGGGCGAGAACACGCTCTGGTCTGGAAGCTCAGTCAGTCGCCCAAAGTGCAAAGGGTGTATTGTGCCCCGGGAAATGCCGGGACGGCACTCGACGGCGAGAATGTCGATATCGCGGCCATGGACGTTGACCGGCTGTTGAAGTTCGCCCAGACCCAGGGGATCGACCTGACAATCGTTGGGCCAGAAGCACCTCTGGTCGCCGGAATTGTCGATGCGTTCGAAAAAGCCGGTCTGAAGGTGTTTGGCCCCAGCAAGGCGGCCGCCCAACTCGAAGGAAGCAAGGCGTTCGCCAAAGAAATTATGCGGAAGGCGAACGTTCCGACGGCCAAGTCCGAGGTGTTTCACGACGCCCGTTCGGCGATCAGTTTCCTTGAAGATCGCGAGGAACTGCCGCTGGTTGTCAAAGCAGACGGATTGGCGGCCGGAAAGGGTGTCTTCGTCTGTAGCACACGGGATGAAGCGATCGATGCTGTCAACCAACTGATGGTCAAGCAGGTCTTCGGCAAGGCCGGCGGGAAGATTGTCATCGAAGAACGGCTGATTGGGCAGGAAGCCAGCATCCTGGCGATTACCGATGGGCGGACAATCATTCCCTTGGAAGCCTCGCAGGATCACAAACCGGCCTACGATGGCGACACGGGCCCCAACACGGGGGGCATGGGGGCCTATTCTCCGACGCCCATTGTCACGCCAGAATTGATGGACGACATCGTCGAGCGAATTCTGATCCCCACGATCCACAGCATGAACAATGATGGTTGCCGCTTCAAAGGAGTCCTGTACGCCGGGCTGATGCTGACGGCACAAGGCCCTCGTGTGCTGGAGTTCAACGTTCGACTGGGTGATCCCGAAGCGCAACCCGTACTCATGCGGCTGAAGTCGGACTTGGCGGACGTACTCATGGCGGCGGCATCTGGCCAGTTGGGGCGCATTGAATCGTTGGAGTGGGACCCCCGGCCGGCTGTTTGCGTGGTGATGGCCTCAGAAGGCTACCCGGGAGAATACACCAAGGGGCATCCGATCCGCGGACTCGCGGAGGCGGACGCGCTCGCCGACGTGAAGGTCTTTCATGCTGGCACAACGCCGCGTGGCGAGGAAGTCGTCAACGATGGGGGCCGGGTGCTCGGTGTCACGGCTCTCGGCGAGACGATCGCCCATGCCAAACGCCGTGCTTACGAAGCGGTCAAATGCATCCGCTGGAACGGCGCCTGGTGCCGGAAGGATATTTCCGACAAAGCCCGCGACATGGTCTGACGCCTGGCTGGGGGCGAGATTGGTTGGATGCGGGATTCATTGGGCTGGAGCGACCGGCAGTTTATCGGGCCGCAGTCCATCGGACAGCGCGTTCACTTAGGGCCCACTGCCCTCGAAGCGGTTCCAAAACCTCTGTGTGCTTCGTCTTCGTCCTGTGAATGCTGGCCGAAGACTCGCCACCAACCGGTTTTGAAACTGGTTCTCCAGAGTACCGGCTTCTGGCGGCGCAATCTGCCCGATTCGCAGATTATTCAGCGTTCAAACGCCGCACAGTTGTCGGCAATGCGGACTAGACGATGCCCGCACCAAAGCCTTCATCGACCTCGAAACTTTCGTATGACGGCCCCTGCTTGTCTTCGACGGTTGGTCGCGGTTTCGACTCCTGGCCACGAAAGTTCTCGACTTCATAGGGCTGCAGGAGTTGGTTGATCCGCTGTTCAATCCCGGTCAACTGGCTGCCTTCACCGGGCCGCACCAGCGTGAATGCGCGGCCAATACGGCGATCGGACGCCATCCGGCCGGTTCGTCCGACGCGGTGCACGTAGTCATCCGGGTCTTCGGGGATGTCGTAATTGATAATGTGTGAAACGCTGCTGACATCAATTCCGCGGCCGACGACGTCGGTCGCAATCAACAACCGAACCCGTCCGGCCCGGAAGTCCTTCATCACGCGGTCGCGTTTCTGTTGCGGCAGGTCGCCGTGGATCGCTGCCACCGAATCCAGCCGACCGGAGAAACGGTTGTATAACTCGTCGGCTCCACGCTTGGTTCGGGTGAAGACAATCGCCTGAGACGGGCGTTCCTGTAAGAGCAACTTGACGAGCGCTTCCAATTTCTTTCGGGGAGGAACCGTGACGTAATACTGGTCGATTGTGTCGACAACGACCTGCTTGGCCGACTTGTCGATCCGAACAGGGGCCGTCATAAAGCGGTCGGCCAACCGTTGGATGGGTGGCTCCATCGTCGCTGACAGCAACAGGGTTTGTCTTTTCGCGGGACAGCGTTTGAGAATTTTCTCGATATCGATCCGGAATCCGATGTCCAGCATGCGGTCCGCCTCGTCGAGCACGACAAAACGAACATCACTCAGATCCAGATTGCGACGATTGATTAGATCAAGAATACGTCCTGGCGTTCCGACAGCCACATGAGCCCCCGCACGTAGCGAGTCGATCTGCGAGCGGATCGGTCGACCACCGACAATGAGCACCTCGCGGCAAGGACGATCGCCAGCCAGCCGACGAAATTCCGAGGCAACCTGCTCGCTCAATTCGCGAGTCGGTGCCACGACTAACGCCTGCACGCGGTCCGTCTTGTCGTAATCGAGTTTTTCCAAGATCGGTAGGGCGAAAGCGGCCGTCTTGCCTGTTCCGGTCCTGGCCTGCCCGACACAATCGCGGCCGCTGATTGCCACCGGAATGAGGGCTGCCTGGATGGGACTCGGCTTTTCGTAGCCTGCCTGCTCAATTGCTGTCAGAGACGTCGTCGACAAGCCAAGTTCTGCGAATGACTTACTGCTTGGTTCTGCCACCGGATTGACTGCCGCTGCGTCGTCTTCCTGTGAAATGCCTGTAATGGTACTCAGAGGTCTGTTTCCGTCCGTTGAGAAGTTGTTGGCGTGACGTCTGCACGCTTGGTTCTTGCGAAGCCAACCGACTCGATTGGCTCTCGATGTTTTCGTCGGGTGAGAGCGACCTGCGGGATCAAAACGGCTCGTTGCTGCGTTTTCCGGCGGTCGATCCTGACGAGGAATGTACGAATGAAGCCTCCTCAGCGATGGTCCTGGCGAACACAACGCGATGTGTCGTCAAAGCCCTGCTGGACTTAGCTTAGGGAAAGGATAGCGGTCGGAGCAATTTCGGTCAATTGCTCTCAGTGCGTCCTGTGACGTGTGTTGCGATGTAAGTGTTTGTGTAGATGTTGTTTATGTTCATTCCGTTTGGGCGCGACCGGCCGGCAGACTTTAGTCCAACGACACCCGACGAGCATGCAGCTCCCGTTCGATCGGCTCGCCGAGGATCTGGATCATGACGGTCCGGTCAATATCCTCATGCTCAAGGAGGGCCTTGCTGAGGTCGACCAACTGGTCACGATGCTTCTCCAGCATTGAGGTGGCGCGAGACGCCGCATCGCGGAGAAATCGCTGAATCTCTTCGTCGATCGCGTGCGCCGTCTCCTCGCTGAAATCCCGCTGCTCGTGAATCTCCTTTCCGAGGAACGGGTGCTCTTCGCCGTGCCGAAACGCGACCGGGCCGATTTTCTCGCTCATGCCCCAATTCGCGACCATCCGCCGGGCCATCTGGGTGGCTCTCTTCAGATCGTCTTCGGCACCGGCGGAGTACTCGTCGAACATCAACTTCTCGGCCGCGCGGCCTCCGAGCATGAATGCCAACTGGGCATGCAGGCGACGTTCGCCGATGTTGTAGCGCTCTTCGTCCGGCAGCAGTTGCGTCACACCGAGTGCTCGACCACGGGGAACAATCGTCACCCGATGGAGTGTGTCGACCTCGGCCTGATACCATGCCAGCAAGGCATGTCCCGCCTCGTGGAAGGCGACCATCTCGCGTTCGTGTTCGGTCAGAATTTCTTCTCGCTTCGGTCCCATCAAGACGCGGTCGCGGGCTGCGTCGAAGTCTTCAGCCGTGACTGCCTTGCGATTCTTACGAGCTGCTTCGAGTGCCGCCTCGTTGACCAGGTTCTTCAATTCTGCTCCCGAGAAGCCGATTGTCGCCGCCGCAATCTTGGCCAGATCGACTGTGTCAGCGAGCGGGACCTTGCGACTGTGGATCTTCAAAATCGCTTCACGTCCTTCGCGCGTCGGGCGGTCAATCGTCACATGCCGATCGAAGCGACCTGGCCGCAACAAAGCGGGGTCCAGCACATCCGGCCGGTTGGTTGCTGCCAGAACGATGACCGCTTCATTCTGCTGAAATCCATCCATCTCGCTGAGGATCTGGTTGAGAGTTTGCTCGCGTTCGTCATGTCCACCCCCCAACCCGGCCCCGCGGATTCGGCCGACGGCGTCAATTTCGTCAATGAACAGGATGCAGGGAGACTGGTCTTTGGCGGTTTTGAACAGGTCCCGGACGCGGCTGGCTCCCACGCCGACGAACATTTGAATGAACTCGGATCCGTTGATCGAGAAGAACGGTACGCCCGCTTCGCCGGCCGTGGCACGGGCCAACAGTGTCTTACCGGTTCCCGGAGGGCCGATCAGGAGCACTCCCTTGGGGATCTGGGCACCCAGCTTTTCGAACCGCTCGGGAGTCTTCAGGAATTCGACGATTTCCTGCAGCTCCATCTTGGCATTTTCCATGGCGGCGACGTCGTCGAATGTTGTCTGCTGTGTCGAATGCCGAAACCGTTTCGCCGGACTCCGCACGAAGTTGCCCAGCATTCCCGATCCAAGGGGGTCGGACTGCCGGCGCATCATGAACCAGAAGAAGCCGACGATCATCAACGGGCCGAGCATCCACAGCAGGAAGGTTGTTCCGAGCCCGATGGACTGCGATTCGGCCTCGAATTTGGCGCCCTTCTCTTCGAGCAGCTTGACCAGCTCGTCATCGCCGACCGATTGCGGGGGCAGCACGGTGTTGAACTGGTCGGGCAGTTCAGCTCCTCCCTCTTCGGGATTCTTGGGGATTTTCTTCCACTTCCCGGTGAGAATCTCGCCGTAAAACTTCACTTCGGCCACATTGTTTGCGTCGAGTTGCGTCTTGAAGAAACTGTAGGGAACGCGAGCACCGCGGTTGGTTGGCGAACCGTTCCACGCATACAACGACACCAGAATCAAGACCACGACGAACAGCAGCCAGGTCCCGCCCGGGGCCGAACGCTTGCCTGTGTCGTCGTCTCCCTCCGGTTCGTTGCGCGGCGGCCTGGTGTTTGTCGGCGGCGCGGGGGGCTTTTGAGATTCCGGGTTCGACATCAAACTGCTTTCTCTCTGGTCAATCTGGAAAGATATTCGTTCTGTGTATTGCGGTGATCATACCGGCTTGCACGCGGCCAATGGGCGGGAGACCGTCATTCGATCGGTCAGTCCGCGATGCTGTAACGTAAGATGCACCATAACGCCTGGAAACCGTCCAGCCAGCCAATCTTCTTTCCCTGCTCGTAGGTGCGCCCCGAATAGCTGATCGACATCTCGTAAATCCGCAGGTTCCGCCGCGCAACTTTTCCGGTGAGCTCTGGCTCGATTCCAAATCGATTCTGCTTCAGGGTCGGGGCGATTTCGGCGATCACCTCCCGTCGGAAGACCTTGTAGCAGGGTTCCATGTCGGTCAAGGCGAGGTTCGACATGCAGTTGCTTGCCATCGTGAGAAACTGGCTCCCCATGTCATGCCACCAGTAAAGCACGCGGTGTGGCTGGTCGCCCAAGAAACGACTCCCATACACGACATCGGCTTTCCCCTCGACAATCGGGCGCAGCAGCCGCGGGTACTCAGCCGGGTCGTACTCCAGGTCCGCATCCTGGATGAGGACGATGTCACCCGTCGCCGCCAGAAAGCCTGTCCGGACGGCAGCTCCTTTTCCCTTGTTGACATCGTGCAGAATGATCTTCAACTGGTTGTTCGGGTCATCGTCAGCCGTCGGCTCCAGCGACGTCAGCAGCTCCCGCGTTCCGTCTTTACTGCCGTCGTCGACCAGGAGAATCTCCTTGCGAATTGGCACGGCACGAATCCGTTCCAAGATCTCCAATAGAGTCTCCCGCTCGTTGTAGATCGGCACGACGACAGACAGCCGCATCTCGGGCGGAATGGTGTAGGCCCCCAACAGTCGGCATGCCGTCTCGCCCAGCGTACTGCTGAGGTAGGCGTACCATTCAGCCGAAAAAGGGACGCCGTGTTCTTGGACCAACGGCCTTGCGGCGGGAGGTTGGGAATGCTCCGGGCTCGACATCAATGATTCCTCTGCGGATCGCTCGTTTTCCGCCGAATGCTTCTGTCCGGGTGTTCCAACCGAGAGCAAACGGTCAACGAGCCGCGGAATTGCGGATCGAATACGAAATTGAAAGCCTGAAAAACACGGGGACCCGAAAGCACGGGAGACCCGAATCGCCATAGCAGCGCGCCAGCCGTCCGTTCGGCCGGCGCGCAACCCGGACACAGTTGGTCGTATCCTAAACAACTTACGACCAAGATGTGAGTCTACCGCCCCAGTCCGACCGGACAGCCGCTGGCATCGTTTTTTCGCAACCGGTACAGTCAGGTCAGTCATCGCCCGAGAAGCAAGGGATGTCGAGACTGTGGGACGCGCCTTTCCGGCTTCGGGAAGTTCCGCGGTCGGTCTCCCGGTTTTGCCCAACTCCAATTCCACACACGCCGAGTTCCACTATGAGCCAGCAGCAAATCATCCTGACAGACGTTGCCAACCAGATCTGGATCGACAACATCGAAATTACGCCCGAGGAAGGTCCGACTCTGGCAGGTTCGCCCGACTGGTCCGTTCTCAAATTCCCGATGCAGGGAGGCCTGTCCGACGGTGTCGATGTTGTGACGCTCAACAACGGCCGCCTCTCGGTGTCGGTCCTGCCGACACGTGGAATGGGATTGTGGAGGGGCGAAAGAGACGGCATCGAAGTGGGGAGGAAATGGACCGGCGAACCGC
>CALJUK010000349.1 GCA_937975745.1 uncultured Planctomycetaceae bacterium
GTCCGTTTCGTCTCCCTGCACGTACATCGCTTCCAGGATCCGAATCGAACGGACGGCCGATTCGACGTTGGGTCCCAATGCCGCCTGGGCCAGTTGTTCGGCAGCGGGGGCTCCGATCTGAGTCAGTTTCGCTGTGGCGGCTTCACGCACGGAATAGTCGGCCGCGTTCAAATCAGCCACCAGTTGGGCGATTTCTTCGGCGGAAGGGACGGGCGGCTTGGGCCTGGTCGCGACAGCCGGCGGTCGACTGACGGAATCCGGCGGTGTCTCGTCGGCAGTCGCAACACTGCCCCGATTCATCGAGAAACCGATGGCCGTCAGACAGGCCAGACAGAAGATGGAAGACATTCGCATGACAGTAACACTTGGCAGGTGGTCGTGATGGTTCCCCGCTTTTAGTCTCTCAGATGTTCTCGGTCAGGGCCAGCGAAATTCCACCGGACAACGACCCATCACATGTCGAGTTGCTCTCTCAACCAGCCGGGCCGGTTGGTCGTAATGGCCTGAAGTCCCGCCTGTTGAAGGCGTCTTGCTTCGTTCGCGTCATCGACAGTCCAGACGGCCGACCGCAAGTCGGCGGCATGAATCGCCCGGAGCGCGAGCTCATCGACACAGGGCGAATCCTGCAGATCGAGTCCATCCAGTCCCGCTTGTCGCGCGGTGTCGATGATATCCGGAATACCGGGAGACCATTCCCCGGTCGTCTTGTCCTGCTGAAAACCGACGATCCACAGGGCCGGTTGATCGGGGAGTTCCCGTTTGAGGGCAACCATCGTCTCCAGGTCGAATCCAATGAAGACGGTCCGCTGGGGACTCGCTTTGGATTCTGCCACCACACGGCAGAGTGGTGCGATGACCTCCTTCCCGCATTTGATTTCGATGTAGAGATCCTTCTGCGGCGGAAGTTCGGCCAAGACATCGGTCAAGGTCGGGATCCGTTCTCCCGCGTACCGTTCTGACTTCCACTTGCCAACATCCAACTGCTGCAATTCGGCCAGCGTGTGGTCGGCGACCGGCAGGTCTTTTCCTCCAGTACGCAGCATTGAAGCATCGTGAATGGCGACGATCTGACCGTCACGTGTCAGACGCACGTCAATCTCGACTCCGTCGGCCTGCTGTTCCCAGGCGAGGCGAACGGCCGCCAGTGTGTTCTCCGGAGCCATCTTCGAGGCACCACGATGAGCGATAATCTGCACAGTCGATTCCCCAGGACACTGTTACGGTTCTGCGGTCACATGGAAGCTGCGGTTTCAGCCACGCTGCTTCGACAGGACCTGTAGCATTCCCCGGGCAAAGTCCGGAAGATCGCCCGGTCTACGGCTGGAGACATGATGCCGATCGACAACCAGCGACGCGTCTTCCCATTGCGCACCGGCGTTGATCAGGTCGTCCTTGATGCCCGGCGAACCAGTCACCTTGACCCCATTGTAGATTCCTGCCGAGATGGGCATCCAGCCACCGTGACAGATGGCGGCAATCATCTTGCCGGCCTTGTCGAAGTCGCGGAGCAACTCTTTAACGTGGTCCTCGCGGCGGAGTTTGTCGGGCATCCAGCCTCCGGGACAGACGACACCGTCGAACTGGCTTTCGGTCAGATTGCCGATGGCATCGTCCGAAACACATGGGTAACCATGCTTGCCCGAGTAATTCTCGTTGGCTTCCAGACCGGCGATCGTGACTTTCGCGCCGGCCTCTTCCAGGCGGAGCTTGGGATACCAGAGTTCCAGGTCTTCGTAGTCGTCCCCGACGAAGATCAGGACGGACAGACCGGCGAGAAGTTGTTCGGACATGGCGTTCCTCCTGGCGACTGCGTCGCGTGTGGGCGATTGCTGTTTCTTGATTCTCTCGGAAGTGACTCCTAAACTTCCAGGTCGAGAACTATTTTTTCCGCAGATTGTCTCTTCGAAGGATGTCCCCCGTGGAAGTGACCGTCAACGGCGAACCAAAACAGGTCCAGCCGGGAGCCACGGTTGCCGATCTGCTGGCCGAGCTGGGGCTGAACCCGAAATACCTGGCCGTCGAACGCAATCTGCTGCTCGTCCCCCGAGGAGAGCATGCGGCGTGTGCGTTGTCCGCAGGAGACCGGCTGGAGATTGTCACACTGGTGGGTGGTGGATAAACCGATGACGACAGAAATTGAGTTTCGCAGTACTCCCCCGCTGGTGTTGGGGACACATACGTTTTCGTCTCGGTTGATCGTCGGCACGGGCAAGTATGCCACGTTCGAACAAATGCGCGAATGTTTGCAGGTCAGTGGGGCCGAAGTCATCACCGTGGCCGTCCGCCGCGAACGCCTGGTCGACGCTTCGGGACGCAACATTCTGGACTTCATCGATCTGGACCGCTACACAGTCCTTCCCAACACGGCCGGTTGCTTCTCGGCCGAAGA
>CALJUK010000350.1 GCA_937975745.1 uncultured Planctomycetaceae bacterium
GGATTTGCCGACGGACGAATTCGCCAGATGCATTGCGATGAAAGATCGTCACCGCGATCCGGGTTTCCTTTTCGATCACGTGGTAGTTGGTCACGCAGTGACCACGACGGTCGAGAATAAAACCGGAGCCCAAGCCGGACGGAGTTTCGATCAGGACGACCGCTTCGCCGTACTTTCGGGTCAATTCGTTGATGCTGTCGCTGGGGAGTCGGGCTGACGTGTAGAGTTCGCCTTCCCGCGTCTTGATTTCAGGCGTCGAGGTCTCTGCCGCAGGTTGACCCCGGTGTCGAATCCGATTGATGGGGACCTTGACGACATCGACGCCGATATCGACAAACAATTCGCGGTCCGTTTCCTTGAGAACATCTCCCTCGACAGCGTGCCCCGATGTCAGTTCGATCCGTTCGGCACGTGTCTGGGCGGGTGTCGCCAGGCCAAGCAGACCGACCGAAAATGCTACCAACGCGGACCATCGAACCAAACAGCGACTTTGCAACGCGAGGGGATGATGCATCCGAGACAGCCTGCTGAAAGAGAATAACGACGGGGTGCGTGAGTGTTGTTGATGCGACAAGGCGGCCTGAATCGCTGTCATTCCGAGAACCGGTATTCCGCGTGGCATTTGTCGCACGATTGCTGTACCGCGTTGAGTGAATCGCTGTACTTGGAGAAGTTCCCTTCATCGATTGCAGCGTTCATTCCGACGGCACCGTCGATCATGACTTTGGCCAACTCCTGGTACGTCTTTTCGTCCGTCGAGCCGTAGCTCGGGTCGGTGATGATCATTCCCAGACCGGAGAGAATCAGCGCTTCGTGGCGAGCCTTGTCTGCCTGACCTTTCAGTGCTTCCTCGGTCCCGGTGTTGGTTCGCAGCCATTTGAAACCGATTTCGATGCGTCGCATCAGGTCGGCTTTGCTGACTGTCTCGCCGAAGTCAACTTGCGGAACTGGTTTCTCCAGGCCTGCCGGGACACTGCCGTTGAGAACCACTAATGCCTGTTCGAAGGGGACTTGCGCCGCCTCGAACGCTTTGCGACCACGTTCGGTGGCACCATCGGAAATCGCCACGCCCAGATCTCGGAGATAAGGGGCGTTTTCTTTCCAGCGGATGTCCCCCGGGTGGCGTCCCGCGACGGCAGCCATCGCCGCCAGAATGGCTCCGTTGAGTTGGACTTCCTGGAAGCGGGTGTTGTACTGGCCGACGCTTTGCAGACTGCCCGTCAACGCATTTCGCAAGTCCGCCACTTCGTCCGACAAAACACGGGCCGGCAACAATGTTGCCCAGTCCGCGGTCGGTCCAGCTTTTGGCATTGGTTCGGACATTGGAGCGGCCCCGCCCGTCGGAGTCCCCGGGGGGACCTCGGTCGTTGCCGCCATCGTTGCGCCGGTTGAGGTCGTGTTGCTGGCAACTGCCAGCGGGTCGTCGAACCAGACGTCGTACGGAATTTCGCCGATCCACTTTCGGCCGTCCGCGTCCACGTGAACCAGTTGTTGCCGTGATTCGCTGTTCGAAGAGCGGGACGGGGCTGTCGTTTGTCCCGCCGCAGAGGCGCTTGCCGGATTCGCAGAGGCCGTCGCTGCCGGTGCCGTGCTTGAAGTCGTGGCAGCCGTCTCAGTCGGCGGCGGAGAGCCACCACCACATCCCCAAAGGAACGCCAGGCACGACAACGCTGGCAGAATTGTCACGCGCGAATCAGTAACAGATTGCACTACGGCCTTCGTGATAGTTGCCACGCTGAAACTCCTGCCCTGTCGACGTATGGCGAGCGTACAATCTCGAATTGGACTTATTAACGAATGGAATTGGCATGCGGAACGGCGACCTGTCGTCACCGACCCTGAGAATCTTCCGGACGCAGTTGTTGAACTTGTCGGAAGTCCTGTTCCTGTGAGCATTATCGACGACCGTAACCGGTGAATCAATGCCGCCTGGAATTCGGGTTTGCGCTTCGGTCGATTCTGGTTAAACTCCCGCCGAGAATTGGGTTCCGCTTTCTTGCGGCCGGGTTCAAGTTGTCCCCTACGATGTCCCCCTCGAATCCCCCGACGCCTCGTCGTTCCGACCGACTGCGTTCTGCAGCCTGATTTTTCATATTCGAATTCGACTGTGTCCTGACCTCACCGAGCAGCCGAGGCTGTCTGTTCATGGCGATTCGCTGACCGAATGACAGATTCCGGCGGACCTCCATTGCACCTTCGCCAGATTCGATTGGAGCCAATGTATGCCCCGCATCGCGTTCTTTGACGACGATGCCGCCCTGGGATTGGCGCCACTGACGCTCTTGCGGCCGACGTTTGAGTTGGTTTGCGGACAACACACGCTCCGGGAACGCGTCTTGTCGGACCTGTCAGTCGATCGCTGGCTGGCCTTTGTTCGGCCGGAATTGGAGGCCGTATATCAGGAACGGCACGAGTCGACGCCGGTAAATGATGTCCACGCATTGGCTACCGAACCGACATTATTGATCAACGGCCGCTGGCTTGCTTCGCACACTGCAATCCAGAAGGTGGCCTCCGCGCCGCGGGACGAAGTGGGACTCATCGGCGGAGTCGTCACACATCTGTGGCTTGACCCTCTGGAAGCGAACGTTCTGGATCTGGATTCGTGGGATGTGGGTCTCGCGCAGGTTGCCCGACGTCGGCGAAGAGTTGTTGCATCGGGAAGTCTGGCGGTCCATCCCTGGGATCTCGTCAATCACAATGCGACGCTGTTGCAGAGCGATTTTGCTGCCGGCGGCACTGACAACGATTGGACGCAACCGCCAGCACATGCGGCGGTGACCGGTCCGCCAGATGCCGTCCGGGTGCATCGGTCCGCCCGGATCGATCCGTTTGTTGTCTTTGACACGCATCAGGGGCCAGTCACAGTCGACGCAGACGCCTCGGTACAAGCCTTCACACGGTTGGAAGGTCCCTGCTATGTCGGTCCCGGAAGTCAGTTGTTTCGAGCAAATGTGAGGGCCGGGACATCGATTGGCCCGGTGTGCCGGGTCGGAGGCGAAATTGAGTCTTCGATTATTCATGGTTTCGCCAACAAGTATCACGACGGCTTTCTCGGTCACAGCTACGTCTGCCCCTGGGTCAACCTGGGTGCCTTAACGACGAACAGCGACCTGAAGAACGACTATTCCAACGTTCGCGTTCCGCTGGGAGGAATTCCGGTCGACAGTGGTCTGACGAAGGTGGGCTGCTTTATTGGTGACCACACGAAGACGGCGCTGGGGAGCCTGTTCAATACCGGCAGCACCATCGGTGTGATGTGCATGGTCTTGCCCGCAGGCGAACTGCTTCCCAAGCACATCCCGTCATTCTCGCGAATTTGGCACGGTGAACTCGATACCGAGTTGGCCATCGATCAGTCACTCGACACAGCGGCGTACGTCATGCAGCGTCGCGGTCATGAGCTTACGACGGCTCAGCGACGACTGCTGGTCGATCTGCATCGCATGACAGCGGACGAGCGGAAGCGAGCCGTCGACTTTCAGCAACAGGCTGCGGTTCGTAGGGTGGGGCAGTAATTCTGCGGCAGCGGATCGGACTCTCTCGCTGACGTCATTCGCGTGGCGTGCCGCCAGCTAGATGGTCTCCGCTATTTCTCCAGCCGTTCGACATTCCCCTGGCTGATGGCCGCATCACGCGAGATGTCGAGCGGGTCGCCCAGGAGATTGTCGGCGATCATATTGTCGCGGCCGCCATTGACTCGGATTGCGAAGTCCGCGATGCGTGTCGGATCGTCATTGCGAATCAGGCAGTCAGAAACACGGACATCGCGCGGTTCGACCAGCAGAATCCCCCCGACTTGGTAGTTCAGCAACGTGCAGTTTGTGACATTCATTCGTCGGCAGGAATCGAGCAGGAGTGCCGCCGGAGTGGCCACCGAACCATTGATGTGCAGGGCGTTCAGCGTGCTGTCCGAGCAGTTGCGAAGGATGATACTGTTGGGGGAGAGATTGTCGCGGTACTGAGGGCTGCGATCGAGCAGATTGTTGGCGATAACCAGGTTGGAACAGTTTTCGGCCAGAATGTCGTGAGTGTGGCCCTGCCAGAGCGTGTTGCCAACGATTGTCACTCCGCGGGCATTGACCATGTGAATGTTAATGCTGACATCGCTGAGCACGTTATCGGCGATGGTCAGGTTTCCAACGCGCGTGTTGTCGTCGTGTGCACGGCCGATCAAGCGGATGTTGGCCGTTCCGTCGGGTTCCTTACTGTGTTGGATCGTGCAGCCGACAACGGCCGCCTCCATCACCAGGCCTTCGGTGCTGTCGAGTACGATGTTGGCCGCCGCCGGGAAGCCCACCCCCATGTTGGCCTCCAGATCGCAACTGCCGATCTGCAGATTGCAGATTTCGCTTTCGCGGACGACGATGCCGCCACCGCGGTTGTAGCTGACGTGGCAGTTGGTCACATTGATCTGATGGAGGTTCAGACGTTCCAGCAGGATGCCGACGCCGCGATTTTCGTAGAAATGAGAATCCGAAATAATCACATTCCGGTTGCGCCCGGTCAGGCGAATACCGTGGAGCGCATGCCGCACGATCACCCTCGAGACGGTCAGCTGCATGGTCCCTTCGGCTACGATCCCCTCGGCGTAGGCAAAAGTGCCGACAATCTGCACTCCCTCAATACGAGGGCCGCTCTGTCGTTTCCAGACTTCGGGTTTTACGGTCTCGGGATCGGCTGTTCCCTGATGTGTGCCAACGAAGTGGAAGGCAGCTCCATCACCTTCCATCAGAATTTGCGGGTTTCCATCCCCCTGGACGCTGGTTGGGCCGACCTTATCCAGATTGATGACAATCGGTCGTGTAAGTCGGTACTGGCCCCTCGGAATCTTGACGAGGCCGGATTTCGAGTCGACAGCCTTCTGAAACGCGTCGCTGTCGTCGGTTGTCCCGTCTCCTTTGGCACCAAAGTCCCGCACGGAGCGCGTGGCGGTCCCCGCGACCATCTGGGAGGCCTTCGATCTGGTTTCGTCCGCGATCGTGGCTGATGCCAGCCAACGGACGGCGTCCGAGGCAATCAGGCCGAAACAGACGGCCAGACCAAGCGTTAGAAATCGTCGCATGGTGTTGACTCCTCGCAGGCAGCGCGGCCAGCGCAATGGCTGCGCCTGAGAGATACACTTCTGGAGTGATGGAGATCCCCGCCTGCAGATGTCGTACTGGGGAATGAGGTGACGGTCCAGCGTGAAAAGACCATCTCAACGGAATGGAACGAGTTTTACCGTACCGCTGCCCGATTCTCCACATGCTCGTTGATTGTTTTGAGAAGTTTTTCCAGGCCGACTGGTTTGACCAGATGGCTGTCGAACCCGGCCTGTCGTGAGTTGCGGCGGTCGCTGACCTTGCCGTAGCCAGAAACGGCAATCAATGCGATTCGCTCGCCACCCGGCGCACTGCGCACCGTCCGTGCCACCTCGAACCCGTCGCACAACGGCAGTCCGATGTCGATCAACGCGACATCGGGCTTTTCCTGCAGAATGCACTCGATCCCGGACGGACCATCGCAGGCGATGGTGACTTCGTGGTCCAGCATCCGCAGCAACTCAGACAGCATTTCTCGTACATCGTCATTGTCGTCGACGATAACGCTCCGCAACGGACGCATCGGTACA
>CALJUK010000351.1 GCA_937975745.1 uncultured Planctomycetaceae bacterium
GCCGAAAACGACCGAATTGCTGCGCCGCAGATTCTGGTCAGTGACCGCGAAGCGTGGACGCACGACATCCAAAAGCTCGAGGCCTATGAACCAGTCCCTCTACTGGGGACTGTCAACGTCTGGCTCGCATTGACTGGACTGCCGGAAGTCGGACAGCAATTGATGGGTTTCGAACAGGTGAACCTCCGCAGAATGCATAAGCCGTTTGCCGATCTGCTGGGACTGCGGTACGCCATCACGACAGAAGAGCTGCCAAAGATTCCACCCGGTTGGGAGTTCCGCGAGTCAGGAGAAATCCCGCCGGAATTCACACTACGCGGTCAAAGAGCAGAGACGACCGGCTACGCCATTTATGAAAATACGACACCGCTTCCGCGGGCGTTTGTTGTCGGCCAGGTCAGCCTGATCGAACCGGACCTCGACGTGGTCACACGGCTGCGCAGTTTCAAACCGACGGAAGAAGTCATCCTGCAGCAGGACTTGCTCCCCGCCGGACCGCGTTGCCAGTTTGCCGCCGCAACCATCACGAAGTACTCAACCGATTCGGTCACAGTTGAGGCGACCCTCGATCAACCGGGCTATCTGGTTCTCAGCGACACTTGGTATTCGGGCTGGACGGCCAAAGACAACGAACAGCCCGTTCCCTGTGTTCCTGGCAATCTGGTCTTCCGCGCCGTTCCACTCTCCGCCGGTCAGCACGTCGTCGAGTTTCGATATGAGTCATTAGCCCACCAGTCGATGTTGATCATCCTGAGCTCTACAATTGCGATCCTGCTTGCCGCAACCGCCATGTCTTTCGCACGCCGAACCAGCGTCCGGCCGTCCGATGGTCCGCCCCCAGCGGAGACCGCGACGCCTCGACCTGCGGACAGCGTATGAGCGGATCATCCACAGAGAACCCACCCCTCGATTCTTTTCCGCACGCGGTGACTGGGTTACCATAATTTGATCGACATGTTGATTGCCACGCGCCCACTGGCCCGCCCGTTCGACTGCCCCCTGCCTTCGGAAATAACCAAACGCTGCGTCC
>CALJUK010000352.1 GCA_937975745.1 uncultured Planctomycetaceae bacterium
GCATTCTGTTCGGTTTGGCGACGCCATTCGTCTTCTCGGGCATCCAGAGTTTCTCGGCCGAATACCTGTTGGACGCATCATCGTCGACATCAGAATTGGGCCGGATGTTTGCCGAGATGAAACCACAAATTGCCGTCTGGTCGCTCCCGGTGGCAGCGGGCATCTCGGTGATGATTGGCGTGATCTTCGGCATCTATCCGGCTCAGGCGGCCGCTCGGCTCGACCCGATCGAAGCCCTCCGCCACGAGTAGTCCCCCTGCAGTCGCCCGCCGATCAGGTCTGCATTTTCCAGGCGCGTGCTGGTTTCTTCTTCGGCTTTGGCTCTGGGACGGCTTCGGATGGGCAGCATTCGAGATGCCGCACGACGTCTTCGACCGAATCGGTGAGATGCAACAGTTTCAGATCGCTCTCGGAGATTGTTCCGTTGGGAACCATGGTCTGTTTGAGAAAGTCGAGTAGCGGCGTCCAGTAATCGACTCCCACCAGGATGATCGGAAAGCTGAATATCTTGCCGGTCTGGATCAGCGTGGCGGCTTCGAATGCTTCATCCATCGTGCCGAACCCTCCCGGCATGATGACAAACGCCTGCGAGTACTTCACCAGCATGACTTTGCGGACGAAGAAGTAGCGAAACGTCACAAACTTGTGGACGTACGGGTTGGGGAGCTGTTCCTTCGGGAGGACGATGTTGCAGCCGATCGAGCGTCCTCCGACTTCGTAGGCCCCCCGATTGGCGGCTTCCATAATTCCTGGGCCCCCGCCGGTAATGACGGTGAAGCCCTGGCGGGCGATCTCGGCCCCGATCAATCGGGCCTTTTCATAGTAGGGGTGGTCTTCGGGAAAGCGGGCCGATCCGAAGACTGTCACGCACGGACCGACGAAGTGGAGGGCCCGAAACCCCCGGATAAACTCTCGCACGATGCGGAGCACGCGAAAGAACTCCGACGTTCGAGAACGAGGTCCTTCCAGCAGCCGAAGGTCGTCCAGAACCCATTCGTGGGCCCGTTTGGGATCGACTGGCTCGGCGTCGTCGGGGCGTCCATCGGATGATTCTGTCATCGTCGTCGTGTCCTCAATCGGGCGACCGGCTTACTTGCGGGGAGTCCGGTCGTCTATAATTCCCAGTGTCCGGGAGACGCCCCGGGAGATTGGATCGACTTGTTTTCGCTTTCCATAGCAAGAGATCGATGTCTGAGCAATTCGAAATTGACGGAATCCGCCTGCACTTGAGCCGCCCGGACGAATCCGAGTCCCGCTGGATCGGCCAGGATGAGATTCTGAAACAGCTATTGGCCTGCTGGTTGGTTGTGGACGAAAAAGACCTGCCATTGGCGCCGCGGCTGATCGGTGCGCCGGGAATCGGCAAGACTTCGCTGGCCGCAGCCGCAGCACGCCGGTTCAATCGTGCCCTGTACATTTACCAGTGCACTGCTGACACCCGCCCGGAAGACCTGCTCGTCACGCCTGTCCTGTCGGATCAGGGCAAGATCATCTACCACGCATCACCGTTGGTGACGGCGATGGTCAAAGGAGGGGCGTGTATCCTCGACGAAGGGAACCGGATGAACGAGAAGTCGTGGGCCAGTCTGGCTCCGCTGCTCGATCATCGCCGTTATGTCGAGTCGATTGTGGCGGGCATCACAATTCCGGCCCACCCGGATTTTCGCTGTGCCGTCACAATGAACGAGGACGAATCGACATTCGAGATTCCTGACTACATTCTCAGTCGGCTGCAGCCGACGTTGTCGCTCGGGCATCCCTCGCGCGAAGACGAGAAGGCCATTCTGCAGTATCACCTGCCCTTTGCCGACGAAGAGATGCTCAACCTGACTGTCGAGTTCCTCCAGCAGGCCCACGAGTTGAAGCTGGACTTTTCGACTCGTGACGGCATGAACGTGCTGCGGTACGCCTTGAAACGGATTGCCAACGATCCCGAGCATCCGCTGT
>CALJUK010000353.1 GCA_937975745.1 uncultured Planctomycetaceae bacterium
GCTTGACGCCGAACCCGACGCCCTATGTTTCAACTGCTGCGACCAGTTGTTCGGCCTGCGCCATGTCGAATGTCATCGGCTTGTCGCACATCACGTTGAAGCCCGCTTCGACGCACTTCTTTGCAATCTCGAAGTGTGTGTGGTTGGGAGTGGCAACGCTGACGAAGTCGATGCGTTCGTCCGCGGGCCGGGCCAACTCGCCAGCAATCAATTCGTCGATCGAGCCGTAAGCCCGATCGGCCGGGATGTCGTAAGCGGGAGCGGATGCCTTGGCTTTTTCCGGATCGGACGAGAGGGCACCGGCGACCAGGACAGCTCGGTTGTCCAACACCGCCGCTGTGGCGTGGACACGACCGATAAACGATCCCTGCCCTCCACCGACGAGGGCCATACGTAACTTCCGGTTCAGTTGTCCGTTCGTTGTGTCCATGTTGTCAGCTCCCACATGATCGGGCGTCGGCCAGGCAATTTCTGCCACGAGAATAATGCGAGTCCGGCGGAAACTCAACTGGCTACCACGATGACGGATCGGCCGATCCTGCCGAAAGTTCGCGGTCGGTCCTCCGTTCCGTCTCGGCGAGCTTTCTGGTAGCTTTGCCCAGTGAGTATTGCATTTCGAAACGTGGGCTGCGAATCTGACGGTAGGGACGCGGGCGAATCGTTTGTGTTCCGCGGTATGTTGGGCGAAACCACACGCAAAATTGCACGCGTGTGTCATCACAGTAGCAGGAGGACTGACCGTGGCGAATCGAGGCGTCGATAGCCGAGTGATGTGGTTAGCAGTCGGTGTTGTGGTCGGCCTGTGCATTGCCTACTTCTGGCCGCACGAGCCAGCCTTGGCGGCGGTAACCGATCGGGGTGAAGACTACGCTCTCGCGACCTGTACCGTCTCGTTTGGCGATACCCTGGAAGGCGTGTTCGTACTGGATTTTCTGACGGGGCGTCTCAGTGGGGCTGTTCTGAACACGAAGGTCGGCAAGTTCGGAAATTTCTATTATCGCAGTCTGGCGGACGACTTTCGTACCGATCCGAACTCTCCCGGGCGATATACCATCGTGACCGGGAAAGCCAACCTCCCCTCGCAAGGACGTTTGACGCTTGCGACCGGCGTGGTGTACGTGGCGGAGTTCGACTCGGGGCTTGTTGCCTGCTACGCATTCCCCTACGCGGAGACGGCACGAACGGCTCAACCGGTCCCGATCGAAATCGTGATGCTGGACAGGTTCCCCTTCCGCCAGGCCATCAATCAGTAGCCGCAGGCGATCAATCAGTAGTGGGGTCCGAGGTCGATGCTTCTTCGGTGACCGTCGGTGATCGCTCTGCGATGGGATAACGCTCGGCAACCACGATGCGAGCCTTCCCCTCAAGCCGCGCGAACAGGATGACTCCGGCGGAGTTTCCCGCCAGTGGGAGCCTCCGTCGGACAGAGTCTGCCTTGATGGGCAGATGTCGGCTCTTGACCTCCACCTCGCCGAAGGCCACGTGACGGAAGAACTGTTTGAGTGCCCGCGTATTATTCGGAAGTTCGGTCAACACGGCGAATGTCTGCAGGAACGGGGATTCGATTGGCTCCGGTCCAGTGAGATATTCTTCCTCGCGATCCAGGCGAATCAGTCCCAGCGAGTCGGCCAGCAGATCGACCAAGCCGGCACGCACAATGGCCGGATCTGGATCGAAGATGTAACGACCTAAAGGGCCTACGTCGACGGCGACGTCGAGTGGGTGGCCGGCGATCGATTCGCCGGACGGCAGAACAGTGGCCCGGTAAGGCTCGTTCGTCCGCAACTCCCCGAACCACAGCGTCGCCTCTTTACATTCGCGGCGATCGCTGACCAGTTCGATTTCGCAAGCGGGGAATCGGCCCAGGAAATTGCTCGCCGGGCTGAGTTTGACCGCCCCTCCGCGATAACGCTGCATGAGTTGTTCGAGATATTCGACGGACGGCTGGTAATCTTCGATTCGGACAGCGCGTTTCGACCGCCCTGCCCGTCGATCCGGATCGATTCGGACAAAATCCGCCGCAAGGTCTCCCTCGGAGACGTCTGCCTGCTGCCACTCCACACGGTCCGAGACACCGTACACGTCAGCGTTGTACCGGTTGCATTGCAGGCGGGCTTCGTTGAAGTCGACGGACAGGACGTCGCACTTCTCTGCCAATGCCAGCGTATCGCCGCCAATTCCGCTGCAGAGATCGGCCACACGGCCAGAAAACCGCCGGGCGACGTGTCGAGCGACCGTTTCGCCGGTTGCCTGCTGCATGCCAACGCGGTCAAACCACATCCGGTCGGCTTGTGTCCACTTCCCGGCAGCCGTCTTTCTCAAAGCGGACAGGGAAAACGCGGCTCGCACAATGTCGTCGTCGAACTCGCGGCGGAGTTTCTGCTGGACTTTCATCTCGGGACCGTCGGCTTCCCGGATCGAGCTCCAGATTTCGGGGTGCGCGTGAAGCCGGCGAAGGACATCGGCATCTTCGAGCGACATCGGCGACTCCTGGTCCGAAAGGTTGTGACA
>CALJUK010000354.1 GCA_937975745.1 uncultured Planctomycetaceae bacterium
GAGCTGAAAGACCGGCTGCTGACGGCCGTCGAAATGTCCGATACGCCCCGCTCGCAACTCTCGCCTGTCACGCTGGCGATGCTCGATCGGACTGTTGCCGATGTGACTGCCGCCACACAGCGTCTGGAACTGGGAAGCGTGTTCGACCGCGTTCCACTGCGACGGGCACTGACCGCCGCGGTTGTGTCCGTGACGTCCATTGTGGCCTTGGCGGCGTTCAATGCACCAGCGTTGGCCCGCTGGACCGAAGCATTCGTCGACTTGGAACCGACTTACTGGCCTCGCGAAACCCAACTGGTCGTGCGCGTCATCGCGCAGCCGGGTGATCGGGTTAAGGACTTCGTTGACGGACAGTACAAACACCCCCGGGGAAGTGACTTGACCCTGTTGGTCGAAGTCCCCGATGAACATCGCGTCCCCGAACGTGTGCAACTCCGCTACCGGGCCGAGGCCGGTCGGGGGGGCGGACGCGTCAGTATGTTTCAACTGGGAGATCGTCAGTTCAAGCATTCCATCACCGGACTGCTGGACAACGTCGACCTCTGGGTGCAGGGGGGGGACTTCGTCAATCGCGAACCATTGCAGGTCGTTGTGGTCGATCCGCCCCGTGTCGATCGCATCACGCTGGAGAGCTTATATCCGGACTACACAGGCTTGAATGTGGCAGCGGACGTCGACGGAACAATTCCACGGACCCGTGTTCCCGTGCAGGGAACCCAGGCGTCGTTGCCGATGGAAACCAACTTCCTGCTGCATGCCGAAACAAACAAACGCCTCGCGCGGGTGAGCCTGCGGAGTATTCCGTTCGAGCTCAACCTGATCCCCAAGGGATATTCGAAAGACTTCCCCGGGACCGACGTGGCCGAATTCCTGTTGAAATCCGAAGACGGCAGTATCATTGATCAGGTGATGCTGCCGAGTTCGATTGGCGAATCGTTGTTCGGCGAGGACGGGCAATCGTTTCGCATTCCTCTGGTGATGGCCAGCCGCGCAGCCGAGATGTTGACCAAGTTCCCTGCCCAGGCCGCCTGGCCTCTTCCTTTGCCGGCCGACACACTGCTGCGAATGGACCTGGAAGATGAAGACGGCATCGTGACGACCGAGCCGACTCGCCTGACAGTGAACGGCCGTGTCGACGTCCCTCCCGTGGTGGATGTCGAACTGACGGGCGTCGGCAATGCGATCACTCGCAAAGCGACAATTCCCGTCCGCGGGACAATCAAGGACGACTACGGAATTGCCACGGCCCGCTTCAATTACGCCATTGACGACAGGGAGGCGATGCGGCCGCGGCCGTTCAAACGCAGACCGGAAGGGGCTCCCCTGGAGTTCACCATTGGCGAGTCCACGCAGGACGCCATCGAGAAGTTCGACGTGCTGCCCCTCGATCTGGCTGTCGGCCAGACACTGTTCTTGACTGTCTCGGCTGTTGACCGCGACGACCAGAACGGCCCGCACGAGGCGAACGGCGAGGTCTTTCGGTTCGAAATTGTCACAGACGAAGAACTCTTGTCGCTACTGTACACCAAAGAATTGAACCTCCGCCGGCGTTTCGAGCAGATTTTCGGCGAGGTGCAACAGACGCGCAACGAGTTGACGACGCTGCCGAATCGGCTGCGCGAGGCGGGCGCAACTGCCGCCATGGACGCGGCTTTGGCTTCATACGGAACGGGAACATCTGAACGCGCGCTGCATTCCGTGCGGAAGAATGCATCTGAAACGGCCGCCATCGAGGTCGGTTTTCAGGAAATTCGCTCTGAACTAGTGAACAATGCGGTGGCAACCGGGCAGATTCTCGAGCGAGTTGAGCAGCGGATCGTAGAACCTCTCCACGCAATCAACACAATCGTTTATCCTAAGATTGATGGAAATCTGGGTGTTCTGCGGTTGGCGATTCAGCAGGCCGAAGGTCCGAACGCTCCGCTTCAGGCCGCCGTCGAGGCGACGGACGACCTGCTCCGCCGGATGCAGGCGGTTCTGGACGAGATGCAGGACCTCCTTGAGTACCATGAGGCGATCGAATTTTTGAAACGCATTATCGATCTCGAAGCCGGATTAATTGAGAAGACCCGCGAGGAGAGAAAACGCAAACTGTTGGAAGGCCTGTTGAAATAGAGCGGGCCGTACGTTGATGCCGCCTCCCTCCCCTCGGGGGCGTCTCGAGGCCTGTGGTTCTGTGATTTGTGATGTTCTTGTGAATACGAAGTTGTGGCCGTGAGCGTCAGGAGTAATCCGATGGTGAACAAGACGGGACTGCGGACAATCTGTCTGGTCGCCTTCTGGCTGACGTTGTCATCTTTCGCCAGTTCGCTGATGGCACAGGAAAAGTCGACGCCGGCGGAGACCGACGCGCCGGCTGCCGAGTCTTCTCCAGCCACGGACACGCCGTCCGAGCCCGCGTTGTCGGAACAGCAGCAGTCAATCTCACTCCAGTTCCGTCGCTTCGAAAAGACGATCCGTGACTTGGCTGAATACATGAAAGGGTCAGATCCCGAGCGGGCCGACTTGCTTATCCGGGCGTTCGGACAGGCCAAGAAGGACCAGTTGTCCCTGCAGATGGAGGCCATCTCGCGACTGCTCGAAGAAAAGCAACTCGGCGATGCGATCGGCCAGCAATCAGAGCTTGTCAGCCAGCTTCGCGTGCTGTTGGAACTGCTTCAGAGTGAAGACCGTCTCAGCGAACTCGAACGGGAGCAGCAGCGGATCAAGGGCCTCATCAAGGACTTGGGCAAGGTTCTCTCGCGCGAGAAGGACATCCGGGCCGCCACCGAACGCGGGGGCGATCCGCAGCGTCTGGCCGATTCGCAGCAGCACAACGCCGACGAGACACGTCGCCTCGGACAGAAGATCGACGAACAGGATGCCGAGCGCCGCAAGGGGGCCGGCAAGCCATCTGAAGGGAAACCATCCGAAGGGAAACCATCCGAAGGGAAGCCATCCGAAGGGAAGCCATCCGAAGGGA
>CALJUK010000355.1 GCA_937975745.1 uncultured Planctomycetaceae bacterium
CAAGGCTTGGCATCCGATGTCCCTCGCCCCAACGCTCTCCGGTCGACAACCCCGACGCGGATTTCTGTTCACGCGAATCCGCTCCGGTGAATCTCACCGAGTGCACTTCGGGAGTCGGCAAATCGACGATTGCAGTTCACCAGTGATGGCGATTGCAGTCTAAGTCGGTGAGAGTCGGTACAATCACCGAGCAGATACGGTGATACCGGCGATCGTTCCAACCGTGAATCAGTCGAGCGCACGCGGACAACGTCCAAATTCAAGGGCAGCCACGGAATCAACTGAGCTGGCATGCATGCCGATAAACGAGTTCGTCGTATACTCTGGTATCTGCTCGCCTGGGGATTCATCGGCAGACGCACGTATATCTTCTTTCTTGGCAGGCGAGATCGCGACAGTCGGTCAGGAGAATTGAAATACAGACACCGCAAGTTGGATCAGAATCACAAGACAAGTTCCTGAAATCAGGTATCGCGAGGCACACAATGCGACTCTTGGTCGTAGCTCTGTTACCGCAGGTCATTGCCGCTGCCGTTCTCTTTGTCAGTGATTCCGTCGCGTGCGCCGACGAGACTGCACCGCTGAAGCGGTATCGCGTCATCTTCAACTGCGACGGCCACGCCGTGGCGAAGGACGCTGACGGAGATCTCGATCAATGGATCGAGAATCTCTTCGGCCCGCTGGAAGACAGCCACATCGACGCGCTCTTCTGGTGCGACGGCGCGGGTGGGAATACGGCAAACTATGACAGCGATGTCCTCGAACGGACCGGCGCGCGGGCAGGTCAACCGAGGACTTACATCGACCAGTGGATCGAGGAGGGCAACGATCCGCCGAAGATCGTCGTCCGCGAAGCGCGACGGCGCAATCTGGATGTGTTCTACTCGTTCCGCATCAACGACATTCACGATTCGTTCATCCCGGACGAAATGCCGACCTTCAAGGTCGAGCACCCGGAGTGGATGATCGGCGAGCGGAAGTACGGCGACGTCACCAGCTTCAAGACCGCCCTGAACTTCGCTGTACCCGAGGTGCGCGAACTGAAGTTCCGTGTGATCGAAGAACTCTTCCAGAAATACGATTTCGACGGGCTCGAAATCGATTTTCTGCGGAGTTGGCACTACTTCCTACCCGGGACCGAGGCCGAAAACGCCCAACTGCTTACTGACTTGTTGCAGCGGACTCGGAATCACCTCAATAACCGCGCCCGGGAGCGTGGCCGTCCGGTTCGGCTGGCCGTCCGCGTGAATGAGAGTCTGGAGTCCTGTGCGTTGGACGGCTTCGACGTCAGAACCTGGATTGATGAGCGTCTCGTTGACATCGTCTCACTGGGCAGCGGTGTGATGGACATTGAGATCGAGGAATTCCTCGAAGTGGCTGACGGCTCCGGTGTGCTTGTCTATCCATGTCTCTACGGCTGGCCAAGCGGTTACAACCCGATCCCCGCAGAACTGGCGGCCGGTCTCGCCCTGAATTACCACAATCAGGGAGCCGATGGGATTTATCTGTTCAACTGGTTTCCCCATACCAAGAACAACAGCGAGAACACCGGCCCCTGGATGACTGCACTCGTGAAACAGACCGGAGATCCCGAGGAAATGATTAGCAGCCAACAGCAACTGATGTTCGCCGCCGATCGCGGCAGGCCGCAGCGTGCCTACCAGTACAACTGGCTGCACTGCATCCTCCCGGCAACGCTTCCGACCGAGGATCCCCTCGCCGTCACCATGCGGGTGTTTGCTGAGTTGTCGTCGGAAAGGGAATTGAAGCTGCGACTCGCCGTCGACAATCTGCAGGACGATGACAAGGTCGCCGTGACTCTGAATGCGACCCCCGTTACCGGCTGGAGCCGCACCGAACCCGGCCTGCTGAAAGCGGTGATCAAGGTCGACCAGTTGCGCGTCGGTGATAAAGAGGTCGAACTGCACCTGGTCAATCAGGCGGCGACGTCCGACCAGCCCCGCACGGTGACAGCTCTGGAACTCTTCTCTGCTCGAAATTGAGCGCCACGAAACCCCCCGCCCGTCGTGCGTGAGCAGCCCACGCCAGCGTCGCACAGTTCGGCGACAACGATTGGTGTGATCGCTATGACGACACGATCCCGCAGAAATTGTTTGCACCTGGTCCGTGCCGCAACCTACTTCGGTCGACAACCCCGCGTCGAGATGCGCATGTGCGCAACTCACTCCGGTCATTTTGACCGAAGGCAGAAACGAAACCGCGAATTCGGGATGACCTGCGGCGGCATCCGGTCCTTGCGACAACACCTGCGCGTGCCGAGAATGACTGTCGGTTCAGCAGTCCGCGGTGTACGGAGGTCGCGTGGCCATCATGGATCGACGTTCGCACCGAAGAAACTACCGCGATCTGCGGCACTTGGCTCAGCAGTCACTCGAGGGCTGTCCTGGTTTCAGTAGTCGCGTCGAGATCGACGGCAAGCTCAACCGAATGGCCGAAGGACTCTGGCATGACAACTACCGATTTTGGATCCGGGGGCATCCGCATCCCTACATCCTGCGACTACTGGATCAGCGCGAGGACTGGCAGCGAGGGTCCGAACCACGTGATCGCCTGATGCGGGAAGCAGAAACGCTGCAGGTATTGGAGAAGTGCGACTTCGCTCATCCGACTCCCAACTTCATCTGTTTCGTCCGGGACGACGGATCAGAACCGATCGGAATGATCGAGACCGGTTTGCCGGGGTATTCCCTGCACGGACATGAGGACC
>CALJUK010000356.1 GCA_937975745.1 uncultured Planctomycetaceae bacterium
ACATCCTGGCTCGCCAGGACAGCGTCACACGCCGCACGGAGATCGGCGCCCGTTATGGGGCTGCCGTTGCCGGGACGGCTGTCGTCAAACTGTCCGCGATAAACCAGCTTTTGGTCAGCATCGAACAGAAAGAAGTCGGGCGTGCAGGCCGCCTTATAGGCTTTGGCGACATCTTGCGTCGCATCGTACAGGTAGGGGAAGCTGTAGCCGACTTCACGCGCCTTTTCGCTCATCTTCTCGGGGCCATCCTGCGGATAGCCATCAACGTCGTTGGAACTGATGCCGACGATGGCCAGCCCTTTCTCCTGGTATTCTTTACCGAATTCAGCCAAGGCCGACTGCAAATGGACCACAAATGGGCAGTGATTGCACATGAAAATCACCAGCAGTCCCTTCGAGCCGCGAAGGTCCGTCAGAGAGACGGACTTGCCGGAAACCGTGTCCGCAAGAGAGAAGTCCGGTGCGGACGTTCCCAACGGCAGCATGGTGGAAGCAGTTTTAACCATGGTCGATACCTTCTTCACTGAAAGCGAGAGTCAAATTGGCGAATGCGACGGCAGGCAGAGCCAGCCGCCAAGGGACACTTAACCGAATCGACGGGCGGTCTGCAACCTGCCGGCCGCGATCGTCTCGCGGAGGCTCAGCCGTTTGAGAACTTGGCGAGCAACGGTTGGATCACTTCCGGTGGAACAAACCCCTTCAATTGTTTGCCCGAGCCGTCTCCGCCCAGTTGCGCGATCTGCTTGATCAGCGAACTCGAGATATGCGTAAACTTGTCGCTCGACATCAGAAAAACGGTTTCTAAGCCGGGCTCCAACACGCGGTTGGCGAGCGACATGGTGAACTCGGCTTCGATATCCGTCAGAGTGCGAATGCCGCGGAGCATGACCGCCCCGCCGCACGCTTTGACGAAGCTGACGGCCAGACCGCGGAAGCACTGCACGTCGACATTGTCGACGTCGGCAAAAACGCGTCGGGTCAGTTCGAGACGCTCTTCGGACGAAAAGAGCGGAACCTTGTCGGGATTGATGCCGATCCCGACGGTCAGCCGATCGAACAAGACGGCCCCACGGCGAATGATGTCGACATGTCCGAGAGTCAGCGGATCAAAACTCCCCACATACACCGCGTGCCTGCGATCAAGTTCACCGGCCATCGCGCCACTCCCCGCGTGTCGAGTCAACGGTTTGTTTGCGGGTTGCGAAACCGAAAGTCAGCGGACACCAAGCCGCGGAATTGCGGATTCCATTCGAAATGCGACACCGGATGCGGCCCGAGAGATGTTTCGACTCCGCTGTGTCTCCGTGCCTCATCAGCCGACCGGCATTCTAAACGCCTTTCGGTGACGATGTCGCCTGTGGATGGTGGTTTTCCCGGCGAACGGGGCAGCGTGGCTCGGAGCAATCGGCGAAGTCGGCTGCCACCCATTCCGGGACCAAGCTGCCAGTTTGGCACCGCATCTGAGTAGGCCTGCAAATCCTCGTGTTGTCTGCCAAAACGGCAGAATTCAGGGGGGGTTGCCTCCCGAAGTGGTCGATTTCGCCATGTTTTATCATGTTTTTACAAAAAGAGTTGCATCGAGTTTTGTTCGATCTGCGCAGGGATCGGCATGGGGATTGCAATGCAGAGACTTGTCGGCGATTGCAGCCAGCCGTTTCCAGGGGGTCTGTTCCCTGGTCTTCGATACGGATCGGAAATCAATCGTCCAATGCAAGGAGTACCGATATGGCCGTTTTTCGATTAGGGCAGGGTTGGGATACGTTTCGAGATCTTGAGCGCGAGATGGACCGTCTGCTTCGTAGTGTGAATGTGTCCGTCCAGAATCTGCGGGTCGGTCGCCATTACCCGCCGATGAATCTGTACGACTTGGGCAAAGCATTTTTGTTTACCGCGGAGCTGCCCGGAACCAAGGCCGAAGACCTGGACGTGACTGTCGCCAACGGTGTGCTGACGCTTCGGGGAGCGCGAACCGGACCGGAAGATGCTCCCGAAGAACGATACCGCCGGCACGAACGCCTCCGGGGGACGTGGCAACGCTCACTGCCTTTGCCGGAACGCGTCAACGAAGAACAACTGTCGGCCGAGTTCAGCAACGGAATTCTCAAAATTACGCTCCCCAAGGCGGAAGCGATCAAGCCCCGCAGGATCCCGGTGACAGACGTCGACAAGAACACGCCGGCCGTCTCGACCGACTGACGTCCTTTGCGAGTGTTTCTGCAACGGCAAACGAACAGATATCCTTGAAGAAGGAGTCGGAATATGTCACACGAAGCCCCGACAATCGAACAGACAAATGGAGCCCGCGACGTGAACCAGTCGTCACCGAATGGTCAGGGACAGCGGCACGTTTTTACACCGCCGATCGACATTTACGAGGCAGATGACCGTTTGGTCTTGTTGGCCCACTTGCTCGGAGACTCGACCGAGACGCTCGAGCTGCAAGTGCAAGACAACAAGCTGACGCTGTTTGGCCGCGTCGAGACAGCCATCCCCGAGAATGCCAAGCTACTGCACCAGGAATACGCCGTCGGCGATTTCCTGCGGTCGTTCATCCTGAGCGAAGAAGTGGATCACGAACGCATTTCGGCTCGACTGACCAACGGCGTGCTCGAA